>JANODZ010000289.1:0-16848 GCA_031412935.1 Anaerolineales bacterium | reverse complement strand
GACGGAAGACAATGGACGCAGGGCTGGGAAACATTTTCGGTCTTTCGTCCTCCGTCATCTTTATGGCTCGCTAAATTTCGCGTAATTGATGGATTTCTTGCCGGTTGTGGGATAGTAATATTTTTCCATGGTTGAGATCTGTTCGACCAATCGTTTGCTATCTTCAAAATCCGGGCGGACATAATAATAATGTGTATCGTACGGGCTGTCGCCAAAGATCGCAGCGAGGATATATCCATTTGACTCGGCGTAGTCTTTCATCATGATCGTCATGCTAAACCAACTTTGCGCGAGGTTTGCATCAGTTAATTTTGGCGGGACAAGCGGTGAGTAATAATCATGGAACATGATAATGTGCGGCTTATATTTATCGAGATATTCCACTGTCAAAGCCCCATTGTGCGCAATGAACTGGTCGTTCAAGCCCCAGGTATCAATGGCGGTCCAGCCTGAATAATAAGGGAGCAGCCCTGCTTCAGTTGTGGCGATCACATAACCCTTTGCGCGATATTCTGCCAGCAATTTACCCAGATCATAACGCCCGTCTTTTGGATAGGAAGTGCAAGTCGGCTGAGTGGATGTGAAAAAGCAATTCTGAAACCATGAGTAGTAGATCAGACTCGCGAAGAAAGCAAGGATCGCGACGATGTAAACGCTTCTTTCCCTACGGGATAATCGACTCAGCCACGAAAGGCCTTGATTCGGCCCTGCGAGATCGTCTGACCGAACCCGACCCACCTCACGCGTCAGCGGCGCCCACGACATGAGCACAATAGGGACGAGCGCATATTGAAAGCGCGCGCCGTAATTCGTTTCATCTGAGATCAAGACGAATGCAGCCGCAAACCCTATAATGGGAATTAAGTATGCAATCGTCTGTTTTGTAGTTTCACGCGAGCGGAAGCCGAGCAAGGCAATTATTGCAAAAGGCAGGCATAATCTTATTATATTTGAAAAAGAATTATGAAACGAGTCCCAATACAATCCGCTATCCCCTTTTTTGTAAAATGGATTGGGCAAAGGATAACCAAAGTAAATCCATCTCCATAAAAAGTATGAGCCGCCAAGCAATAGAAAAGTTAAGGTAAATGTGACGATGATCAAAATTGAATTCTTGAAACCCCGCATCCACACAATCGCAAGGAGCATCAATGCCGCCAGGATGACACCCTCAGGCCGGATGAGTCCGGTCACGAGTCCGCTGAGGGCGAAGGCGAGAATTAGCCTAAAGCGTGGATTCTCTTCTTTAATCAGGAGCAGGCCCAACGTCCAGGTGGATGCGGCGGCGAGGGCAAAGAAAGGCGTCCCGAAATATGCTGCCACATAGGAGAGTCCAATCCCAACGGCAAGATAAAGCCCGCTTAATAAAGAAAAGGGAATGTTTGCATTGTTAATTCGGCGGTTTGTCCAGTAGACGATCAGCACAGTCAAGAGATGCGAGATAAAACCAATGCCGCGAATGGATTGCCCAACGGTCAAGCCGAGTTTAATGAATGCCGCGCTGACCAGCATGAAAAGAAAATCCGTGGCGCCATCCACTGGATGCTCTCCAATATTCCAAACAATGCCTTGACCTTGCGCGAAGTGCTGCGCGTAACGCATTAAGATGGCGGCATCTTCAAAGGGCGGGATGGAAAAATCGACAACGCTCAGCGCGTAGAAAACCGTGCATGCGAGGAGGAGGATGCTGAAGAGGATGTCGAGGGTGAAAATTTTTTTGGAAGTCATCAGTTATCAGTTATCAGTTATCAGTTATCAGTTACTTGCCGATTTACACCAACGAGTAGCCACCATCCACAACAATGGTTTGCCCGGTAATATACTCGTTGTTGATTAGAAATTTGAGTGCAGATGTAATTTCATCAAGAGTCGCGGCGCGCTTGAGAGGCAGGCGGCTGATAAGTTTATCCCATTCTGCCTGAGATATAACATCTGATTGCAAGACCAAGCCGGGCGCAATGGCGTTGACGCGGATGCCCGGCGCGAGGGCGCGCGCAAGCAATTTGGTTAATGACTCTAATGCGGCTTTACTAACTGTATAAGATGGATACCGACTCCACGTTTTTTGCGCGCCGATATCGGTGATGTTGACAATGAGTCCGCCTGCGGTCATTCGTTTTGCAGCTGCCTGTGCCAGAAGAAACGGAGCGCGCAGGTTTAGGTCAAGAGCTGAGTCCCAATCAACGAGATTGAGTTCCTGTGGTTTTCCTACAGGCATGATCGCCGCAGAATTAACTAATATTTTTAAGGGCGCTTTAAATTCACCCACAAGTGAAAAGAGGAAATCAATCTCCTGAGGGAGCGTAAGGTCGGCTTGGATCGGGAGGCAATCCACACCCATGGCGCGGATTTCCTTTACAGTATGTTCGGCTTCATCCGCTGAGCCGTGATAATGTAATGCAATTGAATATCCTATGCCAGCGAGAGATAACGCGAAGGCTTTGCCAAGCCGATGCGCGCCACCAGTGACGATAGCGAGGTGTTGAGTCATGCGTAGGATTGTAAACGAAATTTCTGTGGAGTGACGCAATTATTAATCCAAATCACATCCTTGATACGCGGAGTTTCCGAATTTAAACCACTTGACATCTCTCTTCACAAAAGGCATACTCGTTTTGGGAGGCGCTGCCATGAACAACAAAACACTTTTACGCGGACTGGGATTTCTCTTAATTGCCGCACTGGCGTTCATACTTTCAACAAGCGTTTTTATTGATAACGCGCCTCTTTCCATCGAAGCGCAGGCAACAGGTCCGCGCGTGATCGCACAAGATCCAATGGATGGACAACGGCTGGATCTTTCTTCCTCAATCGAAATTAAATTTAACCGTGAGATGGATCCGCTTAAGACAGGCGGCTCATTTTCGCTTCTTTCTCCTGACGGGGAAGCTGTCTCTGGCAAGGGGACATGGTTCAACACTCGAACATTTTCCTTCACCCCTGATACAGCGCTGGAGTCTGGAACTGTTTACACCGCAACATTCTCCACACAAGCCGCCGCGATTGACAACACATCTCCAAAAGAAAATATTGAAATTGAATTCAAAACTGTCGAGGCGCTGGCTGTAGGACAAGTATTCCCCGCGCCAGACACACTGGATGTAGATTTGACTTCAAGCATCACAGTCATCTTTAATCGTCCCGTTGTACCCGTGACCATCGTCGAAGAACAAAGCAAACTTCCACAGCCGCTGAAATTTACACCCGCAGTCAAAGGCAAAGGTGAATGGGTAAATTCGTCGGTGTATGTGTTTCAGCCAGAGGAAATCTTATTAAGCGGAACCAGTTATCGGGTCAGCGTGGATGCGGGGTTGACGGATACGCTCGGCAACGCGTTGGGGAAATCATACAGTTGGGGATTCAACACGCGCGCGCCATCCATCCAAAACTTTGCGTTGAAGGATGGGGAGCAGAATCCGTCCGGGGAAGTAAAGGATGTGCCGCTGAATCAGGCTTTTGTTATCACGTTTCAACAACCGATGAATCCAAAGAGCACCGAAGACGCGCTGAGCATCGTCAACCGCGAAACATCTGAGGTTTTCCCAGTGAAATTTACATGGGACGAAACCTTTTCGATATTGACCATAGAACCTAAAGTAAAATTCGCGCTTAACAATTTTTACAAGTTGACGATTGCCAATAGCGCACAAGCAGATGATGGCGGCGGCTTGCAGGATGGGCTGACAATCCAATTTGCGACGGTGGGCTTGCCTTCGATAGTGAGCGTCTTTCCTATGTGGGCTGAAAAGGATATTATATTTAATTCGGCTATTACAATCACCTTTGCAACGCAAATGGATGCTGATAGCTTGAAAGACAGGGTGAAAGTTTCGCCTGCAATACCCAGCGAACCAAATCAGTATTACAACTCCTATGATAAGACTTTGACAATTTATGGGCTTGAACCCGCCACGGATTACGTGGTGCGAATCCTGCCGGGCATGGCGGATCCATCTGGCAACAAGATCAAGGGTGAAATTTCATATACATTCAAAAACGGAGATTACTTCCCGTACGCGCGGCTGGTCCTGCCGTGGACTCCGCTTGTCTATCGCGCCGAGGGCACCCAGGAAGTTTATTTTGAACATCTAAATGTGGATGAAGCCACCGTTTCAATTTATCCCCTTACATTTAGTGAATTCCGCCAAATGACGACAAGGTTTACTGAAACAACGAACTTCAGACCCAAGGTGGGGGCTGTGCGCGAATGGAATATTGGGGCAAGCCAGATAAGAAACTCCATTCAGCGAGAGCTATTTAAATTTTCAGACATGAACGGCAAGCCGCTGAAAACTGGATATTATTTCGTCGGCGTGAAAGGCAAGCCGTTGGATTATGAAAGTAATTTTTATCAGGGATTCCTGTTCCTTGTGGCAACGGATAATGTCACCTTCAAGGCCACACCCACTGAAGGGCTGGCATGGGTGACCGATCTTGAAAGCGGCGCGCCACAAAAGGACGCAGCGGTTACATTTTACAACGATAAATTTGTGGAGATCGGAGAGACAACCACAGACAAAGATGGGCTTGCCTATATGAAGAATATAAAGGCAGCCAACTACGCAAGTGTGGAAAGTGAAAACCATTTCGGTTTTACCGCGCTGTATTGGGGCAGCGGAGTATCTGCAGGAGATTTTGGTCTGTATGAAAATTATTATGGTGGGGAAGAAAACCTCTTCGGCTATTTATACACGGATAGACCTGTCTATCGCCCCGATCAGGATGTATTCTTCAAAGGCATCCTGCGCCAGAATGACGACTTGCATTACAGCCTGCCCAAACAAAAACAAGTGTACGTCATCGTGGAACAGTGGGGCGAAAAGATATTTTCAGAATATTTACCTGTCAACGTGCAAGGCAGTTTCAATGGGACAATAAAACTCGCACAGGATGTATCCTTGGGGGCCTATACTATCTCCGCCTATAAATCGGCTTCCGAAGCAGAGTCGCCGATCAGTTCGGTGGGTTTTAGTATCGCGGAATATAAAAAGCCCGAATTTGAAGTGAGGGTTGCGCCTGATAAAACGAGTATCCTCGCCGGGGATACAGTCAACTTTGGGTTGGACGCCGAGTATTACTCCGGCGGAACCGTAAAAGATGCGCCAACAAATTGGTTCATAGAATCATCCACTTACTATTTCACACCTGCCACGAAATACAACCAATATAGTTTCATGGACTGGGATCGCGATGTGTATTGGTCTCCGAATCAAAGCAGCGGGAATGACACAATCGATCAAGGCGAAGGCGTGACCGATGAAAATGGTCATCTTGAAATCTCGCAAACCTTTGTAATTGGAAAAAATAAATTCAGCCAGCAAATGAACTTGTATGCCAACGTGAACGATGTGGCGGGCAATACGGTCAGCGGCGGCGCGAATGTGATCGTGCACCAAAGCGAATTTTATGCGGGTATCCGCTCGGAGAGAACCGTCGGCACGCAGGGCGAAGAGCAACCTTTCAGCGTGGTAGTTCTCGGTTGGGATTCGCAACCGATGGCAGGGCAGGCGGTCACAGTCCACTTTGTGGAGCGGCAGTGGTTCAGCGTGCAGAAAAAAGACGCGCAGGGTCAACTGAGTTGGGAAACTACCGTGAAGGAAATTCCTGTCAGTAAACAAGATTCAGTCACGGGCGCAGATGGAACTGCACAAGTGGAATTTATCCCACCCAATGGCGGAGTTTATAAAGCGTTGGTGACCGTGCGCGACTCAAAAGGAAATACGCATCAAGCCTCGACTTATATCTGGGTTGCCAGCGATGGAAATATTTCGTGGCGGCAGACCAACGACCGCGCCTTCAGCCTGATCGCGGATAAAGATCTGTATATGCCCGGCGATACCGCTGAAATTTTGATCGCGCAGCCATTCAAGGGCAAAGTGTATGCATTGGTTACTTTTGAACGCGGGCACATTTACAAAAAAGAAGTTGTTTTGCTGGACGGCAACAGCGTCATTTATAAATTACCGATCAGCGATGAATTCGCGCCGATTGCGTATGTCTCTGTGACCGTCATCAGCGGCGCTGACAATAACGGCGCGCCGGATTTCAAGATCGGCATGACGCAGATCAATATTGACACGAAACAAAAGACCATCAATGTCTCTGTCACTGCGGATAAAGATTCCGCGGGACCTGGGGATGAAGTTACTTACACAGTTGAGACCACTGACATTAAGGGCAAACCTGTCCCAGCCGATGCTTCGCTCGCGGTGGTGGATAAAGCCGTGTTGGCGTTGGCTCCATCCAATTCCGCACCCTTACTCGAAAGCTTCTACGCCAAACAAGCTTTGAGCGTAGTTACTTCACTCGGACTTGTTTCAAGCGCGGATGATTTCAATGCCAATTATCGCAAGTCCATTCCCGACGGAAATCAAGCGGGAGGCGGCGGAGGCGGAGACCCCGGCATTATTACCGTACGAGAAAACTTCAAAGACACTGCTGTATTCAAAGCGGATGTTACGACCGACGAGAATGGTATTGCAAAAGTTAAAGTGAAACTGCCGGAGAACCTCACCACCTGGGTTGCGGATGTGCGCGCCATTACCGCAGACAGCCGCGTCGGACAAACCACCAGTGAGCTGGTCAGCGCCAAACCGCTTTTTGTGCAGCTTCAAACGCCGCGCTTTTTTGTCGTTGGCGATCAAGCCACAGTCGGCGCGACCATTTTCAATAACACAGAAGAATTATTGAAAGTGAATGTCTCGCTCGACGCGCAGGGCGTTGAACTTAAATCAACCTCAATCCAAACAATCGAGATCGAAATCAAACAGCAGGCTTATGTCACATGGAATGTAATTGTCAAAAACAATATCAAGCGCGTCGACCTGACCGCCACCGCAATCAGCGGCGCGTTCAGTGATGCAAGCAAACCCGCGCTGGGCACATTGCCCGGTCAAGGCATTCCCGTATTCAACTTTACTGCAATTGAAACAGTCGGCACAGCGGGCATGATCACCTCAGCGGATTCCGTCACCGAAACTATTCAACTACCCACCACGTTAAATTTTGACGATGCAAACCTATCGATTGAAGTATCGCCCTCGCTGGCCGCTTCGATGACATCCGGACTCTCGTATCTCGATGATTATCCATATTTATGCATGGAGCAAACCATCTCGCGCTTTTTACCAAACGTCATTGCCACGCGCGCATTAAAAACAGCGGGACTTCCCACGCCTGACGCGTCTGGTTTGGATAAGCAAGTTAATAGCGCACTGCAAAAAATTTACGCAAAGCAAAAATATGACGGCGGCTGGAATTGGTGGGACGGCGAGGAAAGCGATCCGCAAACTTCGGCGTATGTTGTTTATGGTCTGCTTGAAGCAAAAGAATCTGGATATGATATTTCACAAAAGGTGCTTGATAATGGCCTTGCCTATATACAAACCAATCTTCCCAATATCAAGGCCAACGAAGAATCCTGGCGTTACAATCGCAGCGCATTCATGTTTTACGTGCTGGCGCGCGCAGGCAAACTCGGTGCGGGACAGACCAATTTCATCTTCGAACATCGCGCTTCATTGGATTTATATGGGGAAGCCTATCTCGCGCAGGCGCTGTATTTAATCGATCCTGAAGACTCTCGCATCTCCACGCTGCTAACGGACCTCGCGACTGCCACCGTCCAATCGGCATCTAGCGCCCATTGGGAGGAAACCACCAAAGACCAGTGGAACTGGAATTCCGACACACGCACAACAGCAATTGTCTTAAACGCGTTCGTGCAAATTGACCCGAAGAATCCGATCAACGCGAACGCGGTGCGCTGGCTGATGGCGCAGCGCGAAAGCGGTCATTGGTATTCCACGCAGGAAACGGCATGGTCGTTGATCGCGTTAACTCATTGGCTGATTGAATCCAAAGAATACGAAACCGATTATAAATATGCGATCGGCTTGAATGGTAAATTGCTTCAAGAAGGCCAGTCGAATAAAGACAACTTAACAGACACAGTCAACTTGCAGGTACAGCTCGAAGATTTGCTGAAGGAGCAAGCCAATTCCATCGTCTTTACCCGTGGACGCGGCACAGGCAATTTGTATTACACAGCTTATCTCAACGCAAGCCTGCCCGTCGAATCGATTCAACCACTAGACCAGGGCATCAACCTTTCGCGTGAATACTTTACGCTGGATGATCCGCAGACACCCATCACCGAGATCGCACGCGGCGAGTTGGTCAAAGTCCGCTTGACGGTGGTGGTGCCGGCATCTGTTCATTTCATTGTGATCGATGATCCGCTCCCCGCAGGCATGGAAGCCATTGACGAATCGCTCGCGACAGACACCGCAGTCCCATCTTCATACACTGTGCAAGATTATAAAGATCGCGGCTGGGGCTGGTGGTATTTTAGTCACATCGAATTGCGCGATGAGAAAGTGGTGCTCTCTGCCGATTATTTACCCGCTGGCACATATGTGTATACCTACCTCACGCGCGCCAGCACAGCCGGCGCTTTCAGGGTCATCCCACCCACTGCCGCCGAGTTTTACTTCCCCGATGTCGGCGGGCGCGGCGCGGGCAGTGTCTTCGTGGTGAAGTAAAAATGGTATGTCGTTGCGAAGGGTCTGTTTTCTTTTTTTACCTTTCAGATTTGTTATGAAACGCAAGCGCAATAATCGCCGGCTAATCTGAGGGTTATACTATGACAATGAGTGAAATACAGCCCTTCGATAAAATTTCTCTTTTACGCATGGCATTTACCGGTCTGGCGGATAATGAACTGCGAGAGATGGCATCCCTATCTAAAATTTGCACATATCCCCCAGAACATGTATTGTGCCATGAAGGCGCTTATGAAGGTGTTTTTTATATTATTGCCGACGGAAATGCCGTGGTTTGCAAGAAAATCAGCGAGCAGGAGGGCGAACGCATTTTGAGAATAGCAGGCAGAGGCGATTTGGTGGGTGAAATGGCGCTTATCCAAAATGTGACCCGCGCGGCGACTGTTCGCACGATCAATAATTGCACAGCGCTGGAGATGGATAAAAAAGATTTTGAATCCATGCTCGGCCGAAGCCCGCGCATGGCGATCAACATCATGCGTACGGCCTTAGACCGAATGCGCGAGAACGATCAGACGGCAATTCACGAGCTTCAAAACACCAACAAAATATTAAGGCAATTGGACCGCAACAAATTGGAATTCATTCAGGTTGCTGCGCACGAACTCCGCACCCCGTTAACCGTTGTCAAAGGTTATGTCGATGTGTTGAATTCCTTCCCAGCCATAAAAGAAAATGCGGCGCTGCGGGAGGTTGTGGATGGAATTATCAACGGCGCGGATCGGATGCATGAAGTGGTAAACACGATGCTGGACGTGACCCGCATCGACAATGAAACATTAAAGATCAGCGCAGTTCCCGTGCCGTTGAAGCGGGTCATTAATGATGCGGCGCGTGATTTTATTAAAGCCGCTGCTGCGCGAAATATAGAAATTATCATAGACAAGGATTCAGACACGCCTAATATCAACGCAGATCCAGTTTTAATTCAAAAAGCGCTGCAGCACCTGATTGTTAATGCCATTAAATATACGCCTGATGGCGGCCGGGTGACTTTGTCCTCGCGCCCGATCAATATGGAAAATAATGTTCCCGGCGTAGAGATCAGCGTCAAGGATGAGGGTATCGGATTGGACCCCGAGCACCATGATCTGGTTTTCGAAAAGTTTTATCAAGTGGGCGGAGTGGCAATTCACTCCTCCGGGAAAACATCCTTTAAAGGCGGCGGACCTGGATTGGGGCTGGCGATCGTGCGTGGAGTGGCTCGGATCCATGGCGGCAAGGCATGGGCGGAAAGCGCTGGATATGATGAAACTAATTTTCCGGGCAGTATATTTTATTTACATTTACCCATTGACCCGCCTGCGCCTTCAACTCTATCATAGACTTCTTGCATTAGTATTTGTAGGGCGGGTTTTCAACCCGCCAAAACTCATATCACCAAAAATTGTCAGGCTACAAGCCTGACCTACTTTGGTACTTTGGACTTTCGGAAGAGGTCTTTAAAAAGAATTGTCCGAAAAGAAGGAGAACTTATTATTTTTAACTGTCATCATCGCTTGTTGTAAAACCCTACTGCACTACCTTGATCGTTACCACATTACTCTTCATAACCTCGCCGTTGATCGATACCCCTTCAACCCAAAAGCGATGTTCGCCCGCCGATAACATCCACCAGGTTTGATACGGAGGCGCGGAGATCGTTGTCAGGGCAATATCATCCACGAAGAAAGTTACTTGCGCAAGACTGGAATCTGTCAGCGTGGAGAATTCCAATTGTTGAGCGCCCAGTTCAAGGTCAGGGCTGATGCGATAGGTTGTGTTATTTTTTGGAGATGTGAGGATTAATCCGCCCGCAGGAGAGGCAAATCCAGTGGCATCATCCAATAAAGGGTAACCGAGTGAACGCGCCCAAGTCTGCGCTTCGAGCGGAATATCCAATACAATATCGCCTTTCGCTGAACGTTGATAAAAAGTATCAAATGCGGTGGGTTGTGTCTCAGCGATAAACCATTCCGTTTTTGTATGCGGACATATTTCGGTGGGAAGCAGACCCGAGAGATCACACACATCCACTTGAATCAAACCCGCGGGTTGGACAAATTTTTTATCAGGTATTCCCTGCAATATGGAACGCATGGTTTCAGCCCAAATGGGAGCTGCGCCGGTTAACCCCGTCACATCGTGCATGGCTTGATAATCGCTATTGCCCACCCACACGCCGGCCAACAAATCAGGTGTATAACCAATAGTCCAATTATCGTGGAAGTTTGTGGTCGTGCCAGTTTTCACCGCGGCTGTCCGATCGATTTTCAATTCGCTGTTGATGCCGAAGCCGGTCGCGCGCGCGCGGTCATCGCTGAGAATATCTGAAATGAGCCACGCCACTCGCGAGTCTATGATTTGAACCGCTGAAAGTTTATGCGGCTCATACAAAATATTTCCATCAGCATCCTTTATTTCGAGAATGGAGGAGCTATTGGTAAACCTGCCCTGATTCGCAAAAGTTCCATATGCGCTGGATAATTCAAGCAGACTCATTTCTCCCCCGCCCAAAGCCAGTGAGAGATCATAATGCTGCGGCTGACCTAATGAATCAATACCAAGTTTTTTGGACAGCGTGATCACATTTTCAATGCCGACATTTTGCAACGTCAAGACAGCGGGCACATTCAATGAAGAAGCCAGTGCCTCGCGCACAGATACAAAGCCATGTTCCCTGCCGTCATAATTGACTGGATGGTAGGGTTGGTTATCTTTTGTAGCGAAGGTCGTAGACACATCCAATATGGAAGTTTCAGCTGTGAAAGGGTTCGCGCGCTGCGGGTCAAGCGCGGCGGCATAGATGATGGGCTTGAAAGCCGAGCCTGACTGCCGTGGAGTGATCGCCATATTAAGCGCACCATCAATGGACGAGTCGAAATAATCCACGCTTCCGATTAATGAAAGTATCTCGCCATTATGCGGATCAAGGACAACCAGCGCGGCATTGTTAACGCTGCGGTTGGTTTCGCCTGCGAGAGGCTTGAACAACCCGATACGTCTATTAACGATCTCCTCTGCAAGTTTCTGCATATTTAAATCAAGTGTGGTGCGGATCACCAAACTGCGCGCCGGGTCTATTTGGTCTGATGCAATCAGGTCATCCAGTTGATCTTTGATCATCCAGATAAAATGCGGCGCTTCAATCGGATATGGCGCGGGGTTATAACTTAAGGGAGCATGCTCTGCGTCCAGCCTTTGCGCTAATGTTAAGAAACCATTTTTCTCCATTAACCCCAGCACCACCCGTTGACGTTCCAGCGCCAGATCAGGATTCGTAAATGGATTATAGAGTCCGGGCGTTTGCGGCAAACCCGCCAACAAAGCACATTCTGGCAAAAGTAAATCAGAAGCCGGCTTCCCAAAATAAGTTTGTGATGCAGCCTCGACTCCATATGCCATGCCGCCATAATAAACCTGGTTCAGATACAAAGCAAGAATTTCATCCTTGGAATAGGCGCGGGTCAATTGCCATGCTAAAACAGTCTCGCGTAATTTTCTACGCAAAGTTCGTTCTGACTTTTCATCACTTAAAAATAAAGTCCGTGCCGTTTGTTGTGTAATTGTGCTCCCACCTGCAAGCGTCTCGCCGCCTCTCAAGTTAATCCACAAGGCGCGGATTATCCCGGCCGCATCCACACCTGAGTTTTGATAAAAATTTTTATCCTCAACCGCAATCGTCGCATCTTTTATACACTGGGGAATATTTCCCGCTGCCAGCACAGCATTCCGCCCGCCCTCTTTTGGGACGATCTCGTAGAGCAAGCGTCCGCTTCGGTCGATGATCTTTATACTGGGTTGATTTAAATTTTCAGAGATCGCGTTTATGGATGGAAGATCATATAAGATGTAAACAACTAAAGACGTGAACAGCAAAATTGCAAGGCAAACGAGGTGAGTTAAGCTGGTTTTCAGTGAAGTGCGCATTGTGCGATTGAGAATTCGATTCACGTTAGTTTGCGCTATCATCCGCGAAGGTATCTTTCCCGATTGGGATCGCGGACAAATCCTGCGGGTTGTGGCGCTGTTGCGGGTTGGGGATTCTGTTTGGGAGCCAAAAAAACTCGAAACCCCGCGTACGCGAATTGCTTGACGCGAAGAGGCAGTCCCCAGCGTCTTGCGCTCGTGCAAGACGCTGTGTTGACAACATCAGCCAAACTGAAAGCCTGACCTACCGATTGACCTGACTCTTCATCTTTTTCACAGACGCAATCACCAGTTCTTTCAAAACTTTCTTATCCACATCATCCAACTTCTTGATATATAAACAGCCTACGCTGGTTTTATATTTTCCAAGTTTTTCGAGTAATTTTTTTTCTGAGTCAAAACCGCCCATCAGGTACAAAGTTAAATATTGTTTACGGGGAGAGAAGCCAGTCAACATCCAATCGCCTTCACGTCCGCTTTTGCCGATGTAGTGATAACTTCCAAACCCGACAATACTTGCGCCCCACATTTTCGGTTCTTCTTTTGTCACTTTCTTCATCATCTTGAGAATTTCAAAACAATCTTTGCGCGTTTGTTCATCCGCAACCGAATTGAGAAACCCTTCCACGCTGGCTTTATTAACTTTTGTTTTTAGTTCAGCGCTCTTAGCCATATTAGCCTCCAATAAAAAATTAAGCGGTCAAAACCTATCCATGACTATGAAGCATATTTCCCTGCTTCATAGCTTTCACAGATTCGGCAATCAATTCTTTTAACACCGTCTGATCAATATCTTCCAGCTTTTTAATATACAGGCACACTTTTCCCATGGAGTATTTCCCCAGTTTTTTCATCAATCCTTTATATTGTGCAAAACCATCCGCTATATATATTGTGATGTTTTGTTTGCGTGGAGAGAACCCTATAACAGCGATGTCGCCTTCGCGTCCGCTTTCATAAACATAATGATATTCGCCAAATCCGACGATATTTGCCCCCCACATTTTTGGTTTGTGTTTTGTAGCTTTTTCCATCATCTTTGAAATCTCAAAACAATCTTTTCGTTTTTGCTCATCTTCAATAAAATTGAGGAAATCTTTCACGCTCGCATTTGTGACTGTTGTTTTTAGTTCTGCGCTCTTTGCCATATTAGCCTCCAATATAAAATTAAGCGATCAAACCTATCTTGACTGCGTTACCGCTTCAACATAACAATAATACATAACCTGCGATTCAATGATTATTTTGTTCCTGCTCCTGGTTTCCCAACGGATTGCGTCATCGTCCCCGTAAATTGCTTTTCATATTGGGGATTATACCCAGTTAAGTATATATATTTAGCAGGGTAAAGGCTCATGCGCCGGCCGGGAAAGTAACAGACCTCAATAACAGATTCAGGCAGGGTCATGTCATCGCGATGAATATTTTGGTCGAGTCGTCTCCAGAGTATAATCCCATACATGTCAAAAATAAAACAACCGAACTCACGTCATTGTTTCATTTGCGGGCTTGAAAATCCGATCGGGTTGCATTTGCATATTTACGAAACCGAAGCGGGTATTGTTGAAAGCCAATACTTCGCGCCCGATCATTTTCAGGGCTACCCCGGTGTTTTGCACGGCGGCATCGTGGCGGCCATCATCGACGAAATTTCAGGGCGCGCGCACATGGGCAGCGACCCGCTCAATCCACGCTTTATGTTTACAGGCAAACTCGAAGTGAAATATCGCAGGAATGTGCCGATCGGAAAAATGTTAAAGATCATCGGCAAGGCGGGCAAAAGCACACGAAACATGGCTGAAGCCTGGGCGGGAATTTACGACTCGGAAACCAATGAATTGCTGGCCGAAGGCACATGCATGCACATCGACGTGCCCGCGCAGCAATTCGATCCAGCGCGCTTCGACGAATTAGGCTGGAAAGTTTATCCTGATTAAATTCAGGGTTTATAATGAATCGGTTCACGGAGATTCGAAATGATAACTGCCTATCACCGCCCCCAAACAGTAGACGAAGCCCTCGCGCTTCTGACTCAACCAAATACCCTGCCCCTCGGCGGCGGCACGCTTCTCACCCAGCCGGGAACTGACTCCGTCCAAGTGGTGGATCTTCAAGCTTTGGGTTTGGACTCCCTAAATAAAAAAGGCGGCGACTTCGAGATTGGCGCAACCTGCACATTACAAGCCTTACTCGAATCTGAACATTGCCCTCCAGCAATGAGGATTGCCATCAAACTCGAAGCGCCAATCAACATCCGCAACTCCGCCACCGTAGCCGGGACTCTCGTCGCCAGCGACGGACGTTCTCCATTTGCGACGGCGTTAATGGCAATGGATGCGAAAATCGAAAAAGCGATATTCGAAAATTCGTTAATCGAGTATCGAATATCGAATATCGGCGAATTCCTGCCTCTGCGCTTAACGAACCTCATCACGAAAATCACCATTCCCCTCAACACCAAATTTGCATTTGAATTCGTCTCGCGCACCCCCGCAGACAAACCCATCATTTGCGCCGCGTTAACACAATGGAGTTCAGGCCGCACACGCCTCGCCCTCGGCGGTTATGGCAAGAATCCGCTTTTGGCAATGGACGGCGGTGAAGCCGAAGGTTTGGATGCCGCCGCGCGCAACGCATACCACGAAGCCTCTGACGAATGGGCATCCGCTGAATACCGCATGGATGTGGCGGCTGTGTTGGCGAAGAGATGTTTGGAAAAGTTGAGCATTTAATATTTTCAACAATATGCAACCCATCCCTCTCTCCCTTACCCCGTTCTTTCAGGAGTACGATATCTCAAAATTTACCCATGAAAATAACTCCCATACCATTATTGAGCGCGTTTTGCAATTTGGCAATCGCGCAGAAATAAAATGGTTGTTTACGGTCTATTCGCAAGAGAAAATTTCTTTGTGGGTCGGGCAGTTTGGAGAGGAGAGACTTCCACAACCCCATTTGAATTTTTGGAAGCTTGTTTTGGACTCAAATCTATGAAGCAACTCTTTTGGAACACCATCACAGAAGACATGCGTCTCGCTTTGCGAGAGTTTTTCAAAAACGAGATAGCTAAAAAGTTTTACCTTGCAGGTGGTACTGCACTTTCGCTCCAAATTGGGCATCGCCATTCCATTGATCTCGATTTATTCTCCCCAACCGAAGATATTCCTTCCATTCGCCCCATTCTGGAAAGTTCGCTTTCCGAGCTAAGACCTCAGCTGGCAGACTCATCGTGGGGAAACCTGGTTTTTGTTGTTAAAAACATTCGAGTTGGTTTCTACGGATACGGATACATTATGCTAAATCCATTGGTGGAGGGAGAAACATCCCGCCTTGCATCCATCGAAGATATTGCACTAATGAAAATGGACGCCTTGCTATCAAGGGCAAATCGCAAGGATTTTTTTGATCTGTACTTCATTTGCCAGAATGTGCCGTTACGTATTTTATTTGATAAAGCGCCAAAAAAATTTCCTTCCGTTCGAGATTTTGAAGTCCAGGTTGTCAAACGCTTAGTTTATTTCGGGAGTGCGGACTACGATCCTGAACCCAGCCTTCTTAAGCCTGTCTCATGGCAAACTGTAAAAGAGTATTTCATCAAACAAGCCAAAGAGATTGAGCTAAGTTGGCTGAAATGACTCTCCCCCTTAACCAAATCCTGCAAGGCAATTGCATCGAGATTCTCAACTCGCTGCCCGAGAACTCGGTCGATCTGATGTTCGCCGACCCCCCGTATAACTTGCAATTGCAAAATGACTTATACCGCCCGGACTTAAGTAAAGTGGATGCAGTGGACAACAAATGGGATAAGTTCAGCAGTTTCGCAGAATATGACAGATTTACCTGCGATTGGCTGCACGCTGCCCGAAGAGTTCTCAAAGAGACTGGCACGATCTGGGTCATTGGGTCGTATCACAATATCTTTCGCGTGGGCGCGATCTTGCAGGATCTGGATTACTGGATTCTGAACGACATCATCTGGTTGAAGACAAATCCCATGCCAAATTTTCGCGGCGTGAGGTTTACAAATGCGCATGAGACGATGATCTGGGCGCAAAAGAAGAAAGGCGCGAAATACACATTTAATCATCATTCAATGAAAGCCTTGAACGATGACCTGCAAATGCGTTCTGATTGGGCGCTTCCATTGGCAACCGGCAAAGAAAGAATCAAGTCTAATGGAACGAAAGCGCATCCGACCCAGAAGCCTGAATCATTACTATATCGCGTAATGATCTCCAGCAGTAATGTTGGGGATGTGATCCTCGATCCATTTTTTGGGAGCGGCACTACCGGCGCGGTGGCCAAAAAGTTGGGACGTAATTTCATCGGCATTGAACGCGACAAGAAATATGTAAAGGTCGCGCAGAAACGAATC
>JANODZ010000288.1:0-3355 GCA_031412935.1 Anaerolineales bacterium | reverse complement strand
AGCGATAGAGAACATCACCCATCATTCACGCGCCAAAAATTTTAGCGTACGCCTGGAAAGCAACGGTCACACCACTCTCACCATTCAAGATGACGGGGTCGGCTTTGACTCAAGCTCAAAAGAACCCAGCGGTCACTTTGGTTTGGTGGGCATGTACGAACGCGCCGAACTGGCAGGCGGTAAATTGAAGATTGAAAGCGAAAAAGGAAAAGGCACGCAGGTTGTGTTGACGATATAAAGAAGACGAAGGACCAAAGACCAGGGACGAATGATCACGGTCTCCCGTCCTTCGTCCTCTGTCTATAGTCTCATTGATTGCCAGGAAAAAACAAACCCATGAAAATCCTACTTTGTGACGACCAGGCTGTGATCCGAGATGGACTTGAAATGCTGCTCAACCTTGAGAAGGATTTTCAAGTCGTGGGCGCCGCGCAGGATGGCGCAGAAGCCGTTGAACTTGCCGAGCAAAAGAAACCGGATTTAATTTTGATGGATTTGAAAATGCCGATCATGAACGGCATTGAAGCCACGCGCGAGATCCGCACAAAATTCCCCAATATAAAAATCCTTGTCCTCACCACCTACGACGATGACGAATGGGTCTTTGACGCCATCCGCGCGGGCGCATGCGGCTATTTATTAAAAGATACCTCACGTCAAAAAATTGTGGAGGCGATTAGAGGAACCATGGAAGGCAAGTCGTTTATTGACCCTGCCATCGCGGGCAAATTACTCAATCAAGTTGCCAGCAAGCAAACCCAGCCCGCATCCTTATTGACAGATAAACTCACCGAGCGCGAACTCGATGTCTTACGTTTAATAGCAAAAGGCATCAACAATAGCGAGATCGCTAATCAATTACATTTATCTGAGGGGACGGTTAGAAATCATGTCAGCGCAATTTTGGAAAAGCTAAATGTCTCGGATAGAACGCAGGCGGCAGTGATTGCAATTCAGCATGGGCTGTGATCTACAACGGCATCTTTGCGGCCAACCCTGCACTGCGCGGATACTTCGGCGGTGTGGCTGCCACTTTGTCGATCAGCACAAGATAATGGTCATCAGCAACGCCAGGTAAATTTACGGGAATCAACTGTTTTAATTTTCCACCCAATAATTTCATCGCTTTTTCAGCGGACTGTGCTTCGGCGGGTGCGCCTTCCCCCTTTTGCGCGAGGATAGTCCCGCCGACTTTTACAAGCGGAAGCAGGTATTCACCGAGTAAATTGAGATTTGCAACTGCTCGTGCCACGGCCCAATCATAAGATTCACGATGACCTGCTTTTTGGCCGAGGTCTTCGGCGCGCGAATGGATCACAGCCACGTTTTCCAAGCCAAGCACATCCACCATATGCTGACAGAATTTGGCTTTCTTTCCGACAGACTCGACCAATGTCAGTTGCATGGCGGGATAAATTATTTTTAAGGGAATGCCCGGGAACCCCGCACCCGTTCCCACGTCTACGAGGCGCAGCGGGGGATTGGCTTTCCAAGCCTGCACACAGGAAAATGAATCCAAAAAATGTTTGGTGCGGATCGATTCCACATCCCGAATGGCGGTCAGGTTAAATTTTTGATTCCAATCCATCAACTCGCGCTCAAATGTGGCCAGCGCCAATATGTGCCTGCCCGTTAAGTGGACATTGAAAAGCGAAAGCGCGTCACGGGCTAAATTTTGCATAAGGTGATTATAGCAAATAAGAGAGGCCGCCAGATGGCAACCTCTCTTATTACTTTTTACGCCTTACTCTTTACTTCTTACTTCCCGCTTTTTTTTCCACTTCCGGCGCCGGCTCCTTCTTCACTTTGTTGCCACGCATCTTTCGCATGAGCGCACGTCCCCCAATGAAGACAAGATAAAGTGGAATGCCGATGACGATCCAGACTGGCAGGGTAAAGATCACAAAGCGAATGAGGAATTCTGCGAAATCTTTCAGGAAGTTGATCAGGTCCTGTATGGCTTCGAGAGCCACGCCTTTGGGCTGCCACTTGCCGATCACGAGGGGTTGAACGGTTTCTTCTGCAATAATTTGCACGCTGATGGCAGAGAGCGAGGAAGATTCGTCGTAATACTTGATCTGACCTTTTATGACTTCGATCTGTTCGCGATACGAAACGAGCTGATTAAAGATACTGACTACATCAGTAGTGTCTGTGGTTTTCTTCAGGATCTCATCCAGCTGTGCTTCAGCGGCTTCAAGATTCATCAGGCGCGATTGCAAATCCACATATTCAGAGGTCACATCCTGGCCTGAAACCGTTTCACTCTGAACATCGACTGCGTCTTTTTTGATTTGCTCCAGGGCAATGTCTAGTTTTTCGGCCGGCACGCGAATGACGATCTGCGCTTCGGGAACTTCGACGTTGTTGTTTGTGTAGGCTTTATATTGATTGGACGAAACTACAAACCCGCCCATTTGTTGTGCCATCCCCTGAATATTTTTCATACGCCCTTTTACATCCGCGACAACGATGGCGAGATTGGCGTTTTTGATGACGATGCGATTTGTAGCTGCGGCAGGCACACTGGAGTCGTTACTGACACTAACCTGATCAAAAGCCCCCATTTCCGGCGCGCTGGCGGGCATTTCCATTGGCGAACCGCTGCCACCGACACCTTTATCAAATAGCTGTTGGGATTCCACTGAACGGGCCATACCTCCACACGCAGAGAGTATCAGTGTGGCGATGATGATGAAACTAAATGGCAATATTTTTTTCATAAGTTTTTCTCCTTTTTATCTTTGGTAGATTTTCCATCCAATGGACGAACACCATCGAGAATTAGTTCCATATTCATCCTTTCGTTTGCATTACCACCCTTCAGCAATGCGTGTGGCGTGTTTCTCCGGTAGACCTGCCGCGCGGATGCGTTCCTGTACTTCGGCAATATTGTATGCCACGCGGCGCGGAGTCCACGTGCGGGCTTCGGTGTCGTAGAGGGCGTAGGCGGCGCGTGGATCACGATCACGAGGTTGGCCGACCGAACCAGGGTTGAGAATCAGTTTTGAGTGGAGGTGAATCATCTGATCTGGTTTGGTTTGATCAAGGGTCACACGTTCGGTCTTTTCATTCAGGGCAAACATGCACTGGATGTGAGAGTGACCCACAAAGCACCAGGGCGTTTCGAAATAGCCAAAATTCAATTGTGCAGTGAGCGTATTCAAAATATATTCCCAGATTGGGTCGCGCGGACTTCCATGCGCGAGCGTGGCTTCGCCGCATACTTTTTTACTGGAGGAAAGCGCGCGCATATAATCCATGTTGCTGGCCGTTAAAACTTTTTCATGATAGATCAATGCGAGGCGTGCATCCCCGTTGAAGGTTTCGAGCGGCATTTTGCCTATGACAGCCA
>JANODZ010000287.1:0-4376 GCA_031412935.1 Anaerolineales bacterium | reverse complement strand
CTTTGCACATAATGTTTGTAATGATGAACCCTCATCTCCAATGCCTGATCGAGCGCAGCTCCGTTAATTTTCTGCCCATGCTTTCGACATATGGCAGCCAGGACCATTCATAAAATTAATACCTTCCCGCGCCGCTTTGTAACGCTTGAAAACTTTGAAAAGCCAGCAAGCCAAATAAGAGCGCCAAATACGTGCTGTTTAGAAATAACAGACCTGCCATGGCGATCCCTGCACCTGTGATGACCGATACCCAAAGCGATGTGCGCATCCCATTCAACGGGTCAGTTTGGATCAGGATGTTTCTGCTTACCTGGCCTCCATCCAATGGGTGGACGGGCAACAGGTTAATGAGACCCCAGAAGATGTTCACCCAAAGCAGGTCCATGAAAAATGAATTCAAAATTTCCCAGCCCGTGGGGAATAAAACCAGGGGGAAGGGAATGAATCCAAATATTAACCTGGGAATTATTGTGCCTCCCAACCCGATGGATACTGCAAGAATAAAGACTGCAAACAAAAACCCAGCAAATGGACCGGCGAGTGAGACGAAAATTTGCTGATTTGCTGATATCGCCACACTCGCATTTCTCCCGCCCCATGAAATGGATTCTGGCACGGTCAGGCCGCCCGCACCATGAAGGATGATCTGGGAGTCTTGTCCATGGCGGCGCAGCGCGAAGGCGTGTCCCAATTCGTGAATGGTAATGGAAATAAAAATGGCAATCACCCAGCCTATCAGGCCGGAAATGCTATTTGAGGAAGAGCCAAAGAGAATGGTGATCAACCAAAATAATGGATGAACCCGTACTGGGAATCCCGCAATGGAGAAGTTAAGGTCAAAACGAGTGGGGGCAGGCGCTTGAAATAGAAACATGAAATTATATTTTTCCTTATATTTTATGAAAAACTTGAAACTGTCTCGAGCAGTATACTCTGAAATGATCCCGCTAATAAAAAAGTACTAGAGGAAAATATCCAAGGGCTTTAGCAGTTAAAACAGGAAAATTAGTGAGGATGTTAATTGACCATAAAAATTGGTAATTGCGATGGATTTCTTAGCGAACCACCAGCCATAACAACAGCGTTTCCACTACATTCAAGGCGAGGTGCGCGCCGAAAACAGCGTGGATACTTCCGCGATTGAGTCGTAAAATTGCGAATGGCACGCCTACCAAAACGGCTGTCGTGAGAATATACCAAAATCCGCCCGACCAATGTAAAAGCCCAAAGAAGACACTGGTGATGATCACTGTGCCTGTCGTGCCAAAGCGTCCCATCAACTTCATTACCCCATAGCCGCGATAAATATTTTCTTCCACGAAAGGTGCGAGCAAAACATCCGCGATCGCAAACGGGATGATAGACGCGCCTAACGCAACAAATAGCGATCCGGCCGGGACGTAATCCCCAACTGTGCTTTGGAGGTTGGACAAGATTGGCTCGAGGACATAAATCCACAGGAAGCCGAGTGGCGCGCCGATGACTGCGCCGTATAGGATTTCCTTCCACGCTTCCTTCCCCGCCTCAACCTGCCAGCCGATCTGGGACAGTGTCAACCCTTGACGACGAAATACTGCAAACTGTATCGCCAGTAATAAAACTTGAACTGTAACAAGAATGTATGGTGTGGCTGCTGCGGTTTTCTCAGCGATGAGATTTGCATCTCCTTGTGCTTGTATGCCGTAGAAAATTGAGAAAGCAACAATAACGAGGAAGAAGAGAACAGGCGGAAACCATAACAAGAACCACGGATTATTTTTCTTTTGAGTTGTTTCAGTCATTTATTATTTTCCTCGAGCGGCTTTATTATTCATTCGATATTGGTAGATGGCTAGTCCCGCCACGCCCAGCAAAATGGACGTGACAATTCCATCATTTGTGGGGGTGAAAATAGTTCCGAGCGGGCCGTTGAGTTTGATGAAGCCGTTAATGATCAAGGGCATGCTTAGTCCATTGATCAGATTGTGCAAAATGAAAACGGGCCAGATGGATTTACTTGCCAGCCGCAATTCACCAAAGAGGATGGCGGTTGGAATTTCTATAATGAGGGCGATAATTAGAAAGACGGGCAGGCTGGTGTTTAGAAAACTTTCAAGGATGGCTTTGTCTAGGAAATAATAATAGTAAGGCAGATGCCATGACCACCACAAAATACCGACGATCAAATGATTCAAAAGCGGATGGACCTTTGCGGCCTCCAGCCTTGGAGTGAGGTAGCCGCGCCAGGCAAATTCTTCGAAGATATTTTTTATTAACGAGCCAGCAAGCATGATGCCCACTGCGGATGCGTATGCGCTGAGACCTTGCGCGGTAAAACCGCCGACGCTGATGGCGTTGAGGGTCAGAGCCAGGCCAAAGCTTAAGATGGCTGCGAGCGGATAGACCAGGATCGCTGCCAGATACCATATCCAGCCTGAGAGGAGATTCAACCCAAGGCCAGAATCCTTCCAGCCATCTCCCCCAAAAATACGCAGCAAGATGCCAGCCAGGGCAGGTGTGGTCAGCCAGACCAGTGCGCCCAGGCTTTGCAATGGCGGCATGGTGTTGCCCGTGATTTTATTGAGCCAGATACCGAACCAGCCTCCGCCGACGGTGAAGAGCGCGACGATAATGATATTGCGGGTTATTTTGTTCATTTGATTTCCTTGATTCAATATTCAAGCGTGAGCAGACTGCGATATACGTCGTGCCGACCCTTGTTGCTGTGTGTACGCATACTATATCTTATTTTATTTGACTTGTTAAGAGAATAGCAAAAATTGCTGGTGGTAAAATCAAGTTGAATTTTAAATATGGAGAATCTGGATGAAAAACCCTGTCATCATTGACGCCCTGCGCACGCCGATCGGCGCATTGGGTGGCGTGCTCGCTTCCGTCCGCCCTGACGATATGGCGGCTCTGGTCATAAGGAGCATTTTACAACGCAATCTGTTTGATCCCGCGCTTGTGGAAGAAGTATTTCTTGGATGCGCGAATCAAGCGGGTGAGGATAATCGTGACGTGGCGCGGATGGCGGCGCTGTTAGCTGGTCTGCCGCTTGAAGTGGGCGGCGTGACCGTGAATCGCTTATGCGCTTCGGGATTGAACGCGATCAATCAAGCCGCGCGGGCAATCAAAGCCGGTGAAGGAGATATTTATATCGCGGGCGGAGTCGAATCCATGAGCCGCGCGCCGTATTCACTTGCAAAAGCGGAAAGCGGATATTCGTTCGGAAACCTAACCGCGTATGATACAGCCCTCGGCTGGCGGTATCCAAACCCAATCATGAAAGAAATGTACGGCACGGATTCAATGGGTGAGACCGCTGAGAATATTGCAAAGGAACGCCCGCATATTACGCGCAAGAAGCAGGATGCGTTTTCTGTCCGTTCGCATCAACGCGCGGTTGCAGCAATTGACTCGGGAAGATTCAAGCAAGAGATCACTCCCGTTTCAATTCCACAGAGAAAGGGGGATTCAAAGCTGGTGGATACGGATGAACGTCCGCGCCGCGATACGACGATGGAATCGCTTGCGAAACTCAAACCCGCTTTTGCAAAAGAAGATGGAACGGTCACTGCGGGTAATTCGTCTGGATTAAACGATGGCGCATCAGCAATATTGATCATGAGCGAAGAAAAAGCCAAAGCATTGAATCTCAAGCCTTTAGCACGCATTGTGACTTCCGCTTCAGCAGGGGTGCCTCCGCGAGTGATGGGGTATGGTCCCATCCCTGCGACGAGAAAAGCTCTTGAACGCGCTGGTTTACAAATGAAAGATATTGGACTGATGGAATTGAACGAAGCCTTTGCGGTGCAAGCTCTCGCGGTCATCGAAGACCTGGGCATCGACCCTGAACTGGTAAATGTCAACGGCGGAGCGATCGCCATCGGACATCCGCTTGGCTGTTCTGGTGCGCGGCTTGTTACAACTCTTGTGCATGAAATGAAAAATCGCGGCAATTTGAAATACGGCGTAGCAACTCTTTGCGTAGGTGTCGGGCAGGGTGAAGCGACGGTGATTGAGTTTATCGGTTAGAAGGTTGACACTATGATAAAAAACAGATTATTCTTAATTTCCTTGTTTTTCCTTGTCACTGCCTGCAGTATGCCGGTATCCGCGCCGATACAAACAACTGTGATCGAAAAAACAACACTGCCTGTTGAACCAATTCAATTTACTCCGATCCCTACTATTAAAGTGGAAGTTCAAGCGCCTACTGGTTTTCCAACCTTTACAACCCCGCCGACACAGGCTGTTCAATCGAATGTAATTCAATTTGCCGCGAATGGCACCTACGCCGATATTACGGATGTGATCTCAAGCGGCTCAAGTAAAGCATATTCTTTCAATGCATCGAAGGGGCAGATCATGTCCATTTCAACCCTTCCTCAAAT
>JANODZ010000286.1:0-6779 GCA_031412935.1 Anaerolineales bacterium | reverse complement strand
GGCAAGTGCAAGATTCTTCAATCCAAAATTACGCGAGCCCGGGTCAATGATGAATTCCGCCAGAATGGTATCAAAAGTTAAGGGAGTGATGTTCAGCCCGTAGCGCGCGAGTATGATGTAATCATATTTCGCGTTATGCGCAACTTTCCCAATTTTCGCATTCGTCATGGACGGAGTCAGGGCGGTGATCACTTTTTTGACCGGCAAATTATCGCCTGACGTATGCCCGACGGGGATGTAGTACGCCTGACCTGTTTTGATTGCCAGTGAAATGCCAACGATCTCGGCTTGCATTTCTTCTGTCGAGGTTGTTTCTGTATCAAATGAAATGATGCTTGCTTTTGCGAGTTCATGCGCGAGATCATCCAATTTAGACTGTGTATCCACAATGATGACTTCAATATTTGAGGTCTTTGTAGTTGCATGCGCCACAACCTGCGGCTCATTTACAAACATGGAAAATTGTCCGCTTTTGGTTTTTGCGGACCTGGCAGGTTTTAATGTCGATCGGGCAGGTGCGGAATCAAGTATGCCTGCGCTAATGGCGGGGATCTTGCTCAGCAGTGTGCGGAATTCCATTTCTTTGAAAAATTCCTCGAGCGCCGTGCCGTCAAAGGCTTTAACTTTTGCATGTTCAAGATTAAGTTCTATTTTTAAGTCCGTTCGAATCAGCGCCAGGTCGCGGCTCATATAAGCGGATTCTTTGCTTGCTTCGAGTTTGCCCTTCCAGCGATTCTCAACTTGATCTATATTTTGATAAATGGCGTCCAAGGTGCCGAATTTTTCAAGCAAAGCAATTGCAGTTTTTTCACCCACGCCCTTTACGCCGGGAATATTGTCGGATGTATCTCCAACGATGGCTTTGTAATCCACCACTTGATCTGCGCGTATGCCCAGCTTTTTAATCACATCTGCATCGGTGATGTAGGTTTGGTCATCCCCAGCCAGATAGACAGCTGTGCGTTCATTGACCAACTGTAAAAGGTCACGGTCCCCGGTGATGATCTTTACGCCCAACCCTTTTTCTGCGGCGATCTTTGCAATAGAACCAAGTACATCATCCGCTTCGAAGCCTTCCATTTCAAGGCGCGGGATGTTAAAGGCATCCACCATTTGGCGAATGCGATCAAGCTGCGGACGCAGGTCATCGGGCATTTTTTCGCGTGTGCCTTTATATTCCGGGAAGATATCATCGCGAAAGGTCTTGCCTACATCAAAAGCCACCGCAAGATATTCAGGTTTTTCCTGTTCCAGGATGCGGACCAGCTCGCGCGCGAAGCCATAGATGCCCGCAGTGGGTTCACCTGCCGAGGTTAGCCAGCGCTGGCTGCTTCCGCCTGCGGTTAATGCAAAATACATACGATAAGCAAGAGCGTGTCCGTCAATTAAGTAAAGTGTCGGGGGCATAGGATGTGATCAGATAAAAAATGGGCGAGGATATTAAAAAACAAAGCGCAGAGTTGATTATACTCTGCGCCTCCTGAATATTTAATTAATTACGTCCGCGCGGCTCAGGTGGAATTTCCTGTCCCTGGCGTTGGCGCGTTTGGCGGATGTAATCGCGCACTAGTTGTTGAGGGTGGGGCTGTGTGCCTCCCATAATCAGATAACCGGGCGCCCAAAAATCACCTGATGGGTTGTCTTTTTTCAGGCGCGTGACTTCGCCAAAAATCTTTTCTGAAGTTTGTTGGCGAATGATACGCATCAAATAACCAGGTGATATATTTGGTTGTACATTCACGACCCATTGTAAATACTCAGGACGTACTGAAAGATATTCCAAACGCCAGCCAAAGGCAATACAAATGTTGGGCAGCCATTTACCGAAATGTTCTGACAGATCGCCTGTGATGTAATGCGCTGTAATGCGTGGTACGAGCAGGCAGGCATACGTTAGATGATACAAACCCGCAGTTAAAGGTTCCAGCACAAGTTTACGTGAGGCATCAGTAGTGGGACCCTCTCGGGTGAGATCTATTTCGCCGGGCGCGGGTTTCGAGATCGGGGTTTCGGGTCTGTGCAACGGACGTGAAAGCGCAGTAACATCAAGTCCATCAAATAATGTATTGGGTTGAGTTGTCGCTTCAAAAACTTGATTTTGACTGGCTACGGGGTTGTTGTTTCCCCGCATGGAGGGGGGTGCTTCACGTGTGAAAACAGATGCGTTCGATAGCGGCGTGGAGACTCGAGTTTGGTTCGGGTCAAATTTATCTTTTTTAGATGGCATTCCAAAAGTACGAGTAGTAGGGGTCGGTTTTGGATTTGGAGACGGTATATTCGTTAGGATGTCTGAAATCGGTGGGATATTGAGCGAATCATCATCATCCATCATGTTGACAGGAAAATCAGCTGTTTGAATTGTCGCAGAGTTAAACTTATTTGATTTTTGCGGTTCCGAGCTTTCGCTGCCAAGGTTGGTGACAAGCTGATCAGCCTGACTGCGGATGGTGCTAAATGGAGTTTCTGCTTCGAAAACGAGTGCAAGCACAGTATCGGTTGCAAGCTGGGTGGCGTACAACATGTGTTCAGCCTTTGTGCTTTCAAGGCGGATAAACCGCAAGAGGTCTGATCCTTTTTGTCCATCCCAGTTACGTGAGACGGTTTTGGCTACTTCATTTGCTGCCTCTTGTGAAAGGCTGCCGGCGTATGCCCAAAGGTCATTTTGACGTGTGATCAATGCGGCTTGCGCCGAGGATTCCAACGTAAGACGTGTTAAGTGTTGTGCGGCTTTGGTGGCATCGCCTAACCAAGGCAAAGCGTTGGTTGCGATGGTTTGGGGGACGGAAGTGATTTGAGGTTGGCTGATTGCGGTCATAAAATTTGACATCTTAAATGGTTTGTAGACAAGAATCCATGGACGCAGTTCATCGAAGACAGGAGGAATAACATCATCATCACAAAGAATAACGATATTGATGCCAGGACGAATCGTGCGTAAAGCCAATCCAATCTCGCGTACCCAATCTTCCCTCAGCGAAAAATCAAGCATAGCCAGAGGAGCGCCAATTTCATCCGCTCGAACAATAGCAGATGACTTGTTGCTAACAACATGAATACGGTAAAGATCCGTCTCATCTAATACACGACGGATTGTATCTCCAAGTTGTGAAGAAAGAGTAACTACAAGAATATCCGCTGGCATTTAAAATAATTTTATCACTTTTAACATGCCTAATCAAGCTTAACCAAACAAATTAATCCTTACATTATTATCACTTTTCCGTAAATTTGTCTATTCAACTTGTAATTAATGGTAATATGTGCTATTAACATATAGAGAAAAATTCATTAATAAGGTTGATCTATGCATCGCGAACGAGTATCTGAAAATGTATTTTGGTTCCAAAGTGAGGTTTATGCCCAGGTGACCGCCGGCGTGATCGTGGGTCCGCAATGGGCGGTTGTGATTGATACACTGGCCCTGCCTGAAGAGACGCTCGGTATGCGTGAATTTATTGAGCATGAGTTGGGTGTGCAGGTGCGTTATGTGATCAATACACACTATCACGCCGACCATAGCTGGGGAAATTGTTTTTTCCCCGGTGCGACAGTCATCGGTCATGCCAGGTGCCATGAATTGTTGATTGAACGCGGCATACCTTCGTTGGAAGCGGCGCGCAAGCAAAATCCCAATTTGCGACAGGTGAAGATCGTTCCTCCTCATCTGACATTTGCTTCCGGTGAATTGACAATGCGTGTGGGTAAGAAGAATTTGGTGTTCTCGCAATCTTTTGGCCACAGCGATGACGGTATATCGGTTCTGGTGGAAGAGGATCGAGTACTCTTCGCGGGAGATGCGTTCATGTCTTTGCCCTATGTTGTCGATGGTGACGTTGATGAAATGCTCGCATCCATTAAACGGGTCGGGCGGATGGGGCTGGAAAATATCATTCAAGGTCATGGCGATATTATTCTGCGCGGTGAAATAGATGCGGCTGTAAAAGAGAACCTGAACTACTTGAATAATATTAAGAAAGCGGTTAAGTCCGCTGGCAAACGTAAGAATGATGTCGACGAGTATCTAGATGCCATCACGATCGAAGAGTGTGGAAAAAGCCGCGTATATCTCGGCGGCCTGGCCGAAACCTTACATCGAAGGAATTTGCGGTCACTCTATCGCCAGACAAATGGTGAGTATTAGTTTTGAATATTAAATAAATTGCAGAGGCTGCAGGCTTGATAAATGAGTCTGCAATTTTCTACAGATTGGGGAATCGATGACGGCTGGTTTTGAGCAAGGTCGATTTAATGAAGAACAAACTCCGCAAGCCTTTTATCATGACGGCAAGTTTAATTATTGTTATAAGATTATCCTATGACTGCATATACAAAAATTGGTTCAGGGTTTCCTCCATTTCAACAAGGCGGCTTGGACTCGCTTTGCGGTTTGTATAGCATTATTAATGCTGAGAGATTTATCAACCACTCGACCCATGAAGAGACTCAGCAATTATTTGATGACCTGATTCATTATCTCTCCCGTCGTGGGCTGTTAACCAAATTTCTGATCGGCGGCATTATTCACACCGAGATGCTGGTGATCTTGAATAAAGTGGTGGGCAAGAAACGAATCTCCAATGTCAGTATTCCTGGGCGGGGTGTAAATAACCCTGACCTGACCAGGTTTTGGAGATCCATGCAAAACTTTTTGGATGGGACGCCCGGGCGCGCCATTATTCTTGGTTTGCAAGGCTATCATGATCATTGGACGGTGATCGAAAATATCACCAGCCGTTCCATTATGTTGTACGATTCCTCAAAGATCAAACGCCTGCCGCGTTCCCGTTGTACCACGGTCTATGCCACATGGAAACGCAAGCATTTACTTTTGCCTGCACAGACATATTTTCTATCTAATGAAGTGATCGATATAAATCAGTATGATTATTAACTTTATCCATGAAAAATAAGATAGATGATTTATCCCAATTTGCAAACGAAGATTACTGCTACCTGACCACAACTGGCCGCAAAAGCGGAAACCCACATCAGATCGAGATCTGGTTTGGGATTGAGCGAAACTCGCTCTATCTTCTATCCGGCGGCGGAGACGACTCTGATTGGGTTAAAAACCTGCGTGTGAATCCAAATGTAGCCGTGCGAATTGCGAAGCACACCTTTACAGGTGTTGCCCGCATCGTGAGGGAGGGGAAAGAAGCGACGATGGCGCGTCACATGCTGGCTGGGAAATATCAAAGTTGGAAAGAGGGAGAGTCTCTGAGTGAGTGGGGTCGCACTGCGTTAGTGCTAGGGATTGAACTGGAATCCAGACAACCTCGTTCTTAAGAATTCGGTTGTCTTTTGATAAGACTTTCGGTCATTTTTTAATTTGGAATTTCGATTAAAGTACTTGTATAAACTATATTAAAAATAGGGGTAAATTGTAGAGGACTTCGACAAGTAACTTGAACATTTTTCCTTTATCTTTATTACCGAGAAATGGAAAAGAATATTTATTCCTTCGTGATCAACCTGACCTGATTGTCATAGAATAAATAATCCCAGGCCCAGTTGAACATCACGAGGATGCGATTGCGGAAGCCGATGATGCGGTAGATGTGCAGGAAGACCCAGATCACCCAGGCAATGAATCCGCTGAAAGAGATTCCGAAGATGTGCGCTACGGCGGCATTGCGCCCGATTGTGGCGAGCAAGCCAGGGTCTTTGTAGTGAAATGATTCGGGGGCTTTATGATTCATCACCTGGCGAATATTTTTTGCAGTCAGTGTTCCCTGTTGGATTGCAACGCTGGAGATCATGGGTAACGCCTGACCATTTTCTTCGAGGTAAGCGGCATCCCCGATCACGAATGTTTCAGGATGCTGAGGCAGTTGCAGGGTCGGCAGGATGCGTACTCTTCCTCCGCTGGCCTTTTCCACACTGAGCCCATCCACTATTTCTGTGGCTTTCACACCCGCAGTCCAGATCACAGTTTGGGTCTCAATCGACGAATTATCCGCGAGAACAACGTGTTGACCGTTGAAGCTTTCCATTCTTGTATTCAAGCGAATATCCACATTTTTCTTTTTCAAAAGTTTGGCTGTAGCTGTGCGTAATTCATGGGGATAAGCGCCGATTAAATTTGCAGTCGCTTCAAGCAAAATCACATGTGCGTCACTCAACATCAAACGCGGATAATCTTTCACCATCACATGCGAGATCAACTCAGCCAATGCGCCTGCGGTTTCAACACCCGTGGGCCCGCCACCGACAATCACAAAAGTTAAGAGCATCCTACGTTTTTCCGCATCCGCTTCGTGACTGGCTTGCTCGAACATTCCCAGCAAATGATTTCTTGTTTTGACAGCGGTCTCAATATCTTTGAGTTGATAACCATCTTTTTCAATGGCATCGAAGCCAAAGAAATTGGTGCGCCCGCCCACTGCGAGAACCAGATAATCGTACGCGATGACCGAACCATTGAGCTTGACATATTTTTCGTCAAAATTGATCGCGCTCACTTCGCCCATTTGAAATGTGAGATTTTTTTGTTTGCGAAAAATCGTGCGCAGCGGTTGCGCAATTTGTGAGGGAAGCAGGCCCGCAATAGCCACTTGATACAACAATGGCTGAAACAAGTGATGATTATTCTTGTCGATTAATGTCAGGCGGGCAGGCGCGTTCGCAAGTCCACGCGCGGTTTCCAACCCTGCGAAGCCTGCGCCGATGATAACGATATGGGGGAGATGGTTTGTATTCATGGGCCGCCTCTTTCAATAGTGATATTTTTCACTATTATTATACCTAATCAGGTCTTATTTGTAAAGTATTTCATAAAT
>JANODZ010000285.1:0-9943 GCA_031412935.1 Anaerolineales bacterium | reverse complement strand
ATATCTTTGACGATATCGTTTTCGCGTTCGAGCCAGACTGCGCAATTCAAGATGGGCAAAGCCACGCCTTGCGGACGCATGATACGTTTGAAACAGGAGGCTTGGTGATAATTAGTAAGGGGTAAGTAAAATCCAACAAGTAATTCTTCGCCGTGTTTGAGGGATGACTTGCCGGGTCCGAGGAATAATTCTGCAAACGGGATTCGGCGTACGCCGGTTTTACTGGCAATCTCCGCCTGGGCATTGAGAGCGAGCAAAGCTATCGTCCCATCTGCGGCGGGAAGTGCATGGGCGACATTGCCGCCAAGTGTGGCCGTGTTGCGGACTTGGGGACCTGCGATCAAGTCACAGGCTTCGACCAATGCCTGGGCGTGCGCACCCGTTAGCGGGTCCAGTGCGATGCGATTGACCGGGACGGCAGCTCCGATGTAGAGCTCATCGCCTCTCACTTCGAGAACGGTCATCTCCGGGACGAAGGTCAAATCAATTAATGTGTGGACGGGGGCATGGCGGCCTTGTTTAATATCGAGCAACAGATCTGTTCCGCCCGCGATGGGTATTGCGGGAGCGGATGCAGACGTGAGGTTTTGAATTGCCTCCATAATGGAGACTGGCCGTTTATATTCCTGCCATAGGTTCATAGGTGGTGTCCTTTCTATTTTGGACGGCGGCACTTTTCGATGGGGTTTGCCCAACGCCGCTGATTTTATATCAGCGACTACCGAACCGATGGAAGTATTTTATTTAATAATTACCGACCGCGCTCACCTCGCACATATGGATTACCCAACGCGGCAGGCGCACCGATGCGTTTTCGCATGGCTTCCCGTGAGCCGATCACCAAAACTACAACAGTGAAGAGATAAGGCAGCATTTGCAGGAAGAATCCAAGATATGGATTGTAATAAAATGGATTCGCAAAGCCAAGTAACGTCAGCGGTCCTTGAATATCCAATATAAGCCGGCGAAGAGCGCCGAATGCGTACGCACCGATTGCCGCGCGGAACGGGTCCCATTGCGCAAAGATTACCAGGCCGATCGCGATCCAACCCTGTCCCCCGGTCGTAAGTTCGCTGAACCATCCTGGCGAGACTGCCAGGCTGATGGTTGCGCCCGCCAAACCAGCCAACATTCCGCCGACAAAAACATAAAAATAGCGCAAACGAAAAACATTGATGCCCAACGCATCCGCGGCAGAGGGATACTCACCGACAGCGCGCAAATGTAAACCGGGCCGTGTACGATTGATGTAATACCAAGATAACGGAACAAGTAGATAGCCGAAATAAACAAGCACGCTTTGATCGGTGAAAAATATTTTTCCAAAGATCGGGATCAAAGTAAGAAGCGGTATCGAAAAATTAGGCAGGAGCGCCACTGTCCCAGCTTTGCTTAAGCCTTCACCCATTACGAGACTGATGCCTGCTCCAAGAAAAGTTAGAGAGAGGCCACTGACAACTTGATCGGCTTGTAAAGTAATCACAATAAATGCATGGATCTGGCTCACCAATCCGGCAAAAAACATTGCCACCAAGACACCCAACCAGGGATTGCCCGTTGCAATGGTGGTGCTAAAGGCACTCATGGCTCCGATTAACATCATACCTTCAACGCCGAGGTTTAACACCCCGGCCCGTTCAGAAAATAATTCACCAATGGTTGCAAAAAGCAAAACAGTTCCGCTGGCGATACCTGCCTGCAAAATAACTGAATAGTCCATGATTATTCCTCCCCGCGCACAAAGCTGATGCGGTTTCGCAGCAGAAAATCACTTGCGATCAGACAGACGAGAATAATTCCCTGTATCATCTTTGGCACGCCTGAAGGTTGAATTTCACGGCCGGCAAGGATCAATCCTCCAAACAAAATAGAAACTAATATAATCGCCAGCGGATTCAATTTTGCCAGCCATGCCACAATGATGCCGGTAAAGCCATATCCGGCAGCCACTGGAGCAGTTTGTAGTCGGTGAACAACACCCGTCACTTCAGACATGCCACCCAACCCTGCCAGGGCGCCAGAGAGCATCATCACCCAGATAATATTTTGTGTAATATTAATCCCCGCGTACTGTGCCGCCTGTGGATTATCCCCGATCAATCGAATCTCATACCCCCAGCGGCTGCGAAAGATGATGAACCATAAAATAATCGCGGCGACGATTCCAATCACCAGACCCAGGTGAGTGGTCAGCCCGCGCAAGATCGGGAAGGTCTTGGCGTAATCAGCCAAACGCGGCAGGCTGGCGGTAATCGGGAATTTGGGGGACATTTGGAAACCTCCTTCCGTCCAGACCCCAAAGATCCAAAAGTTTACCCAAGCCACGGCTACATAATTTAACATCAATGTGCTGATGATCTCGTTCACGTTAAATTTCGCTTTTAGGTAGCCTGGAATAAATCCCCAAACTGCCCCGGCGGTCATGCCCGCCAACATCATCACTGGAATAAAAATCCAGGGCGAAGTCTCAGCCGGTAATACAGGTGTAAGCACAATTGCACTCGCACCAAACGCGCCCATAATAAACTGACCCTCCGCGCCGATATTCCACAATTTCAGGCGGAACGCAACCGAACAAGCCAATGCTGCTAATATGATCGGCGTCGCTTTCACGATCGTGTCTGACAGCACGCCAATATTACCGAAGGAGGCTTTCGCAATATGTTGATAGGAACGAAACGGGTCTCCGCCTGCAAATGCAATTAAGATGCCTCCCAAGATCAATGCCACGCTGATCGCGCTGAAGGATACTAGAGCGGGATACCACGCAGGTGGTTCACTTAATCGTGGTTCGATACGAAATTGCAAAGGCGGTCTTTTTTTTACGGGGGTCGACTCAGTCATGTGTAACATTTCCTTCTTTTTGGATTTGCTCAAGCGGAGTACCTGTCATCATTTGACCAATCGTATCCACCTGCGCCTCAGCCTGCTCCTCGCCCTGAATTATTATCTCCCCCATAATTTTTCCTTCGTAGATCACGTACACACGATCACATAGTGAAAGCAATTCTTCCAACTCTTCAGAAACAAGAAGAACCGCGGCGCCAGCCTCCCGTTGAACCAGCAACAAACGGTGGACACCTTCGATCGCGCCAACATCCAGCCCACGGGTGGGTTGAACCGCAACCATAAAAGTTGGCAGCCCTGAAATCTCGCGCGCCAAAATTACACGCTGAAGATTTCCTCCGGAAAGTAATCGAACGGGCGTCGAAACATTTGGAACAATAATGTCGTAAGCGAGTTTTAATTCATTCGCTAGTGTTGCCGCTGCTTTCATATCCAAGAAACCATTCTTTGAAATCGGCGGTTTACGATAATTTTTCATGATGACATTATCTGTCACACTCAAATTAGGCGCGCTGCCCACGTGTGTGCGGTCCTCAGGCACATACGCCATGCCATGTTGAATGCCAAATAATGTATTGCGATTGCTGACCTTATCTCCATTAAGTAGAACCTGCCCATGTGTGCATTGACGCATGCCAGAAATAACCTGTGAAAGTTCGCTTTGCCCATTGCCCGCCACACCGGCCACACCCACAATTTCACCCGCACGCACATTTAAGGAAATGCCGCGCAAGGCGGGCAATCCCTTATCGCTTTCAGCGTAAACATCAGAAACTTCCAGCACAATGCCCTGGGGCTTGCTGGGTTTTTTATCAAGCGCAAAAATCACATCACGACCTACCATCAAACGGGCTAACTCCTGACGCGAAACTCCTTTTGAAGGAACGCCCGAAGCTGTAGCGACTCCGCGCCGCAGAACGCTAACCCGATCTGCAATGGAACTGACTTCCTGTAATTTATGACTGATAAAAATAACGGATTTCCCCTGTGCGATCATGGCTCGCAAGGTGACAAATAAACCTTCGATCTCCTGCGGAGCAAGCACTGCGGTCGGCTCATCCATGATGAGCACGTTGACGCCGCGATAAAGCATTTTTAATATTTCAACACGTTGCTGTTCCCCCACCGATAATTGCCAGATTTTGGCGCGCGGATCTACTTTCAATCCAAAACGCTCACCCAAGTCTTCTATCTGATTATCATAATCAGGCAGGCGCAGGAAAAAGCGTGGCTCTTCCAAACCAAGCAATATATTTTCAGTAACCGTTTGAGATGGGACCAGCATAAAATGCTGATGTACCATGCCAATTCCGGATTTGATCGCATCTCGCGGTGAAGAAAATACCTTTGTTTCCCCATTAACCAATATTGTGCCTGCCTCTTGCCGATATAAACCAGCCAGCACATTCATTAACGTACTTTTACCCGCACCATTTTCCCCAAGTAAACCGTGAATCTCACCGCGTTTCAATTCAAAATTAACGTGATCATTTGCCAGCACGCCGGGAAAGTGCTTAACAATTCCCCTCATTTCTACGATCAAAGGCGCTTCCAAAAGCGAACTGGGATTTGCGGAGGATTGATTGGTCACCTGCTTATTCCTGCGATAAAGTCTATAAACTTTTCGCGCCTTATAAATCGGGTTTGAAACACCATCCTTACGTTTGGTGAATCTACCCGACTTTATTTTGTAGGGGCATGATACAAAGGCATTTTACAAAATGAGCCAGAACCTTGAGAGTCCTGGCTCATTTTTTAAGTAGACGGTTATTTTGGTAATTCGGCCGTAATGCCTTCAGCCCACCACTTCATGCAGACAGGTATACTGCATGGCAATTTAAATTCAGGAAAAGCGTCAAGATCAACCTGCTCCAGACTCTGACCCTCTGGCAGAACCACATTGCCCTTGTTGTCATTGATCGGTCCTTTGAACACATCGAAGCGGGTAAAAGTACCAGCCTTCATCTGAGCCAGGATATCGCGGACTTCCTGAATTACAGCGGGGTCAAGACTCGCAAGCCCCGGAGTCAACGACTCGCCTTCCATGAAACCATACAAGCCGAGCGCGCCGGTTTCCGAATCGAAGTAATCATATCCAGGGACATAGGTGCCGGCGATGGTGCCTTCGGTAATGCGGGAATACTCACTACCCCACAACCAATACGGAGCAGTAAGGCAGGCTTCCACTTTGCACGAACCGTACCAATCGTAGGTCACGCCATATTTGCCTTTTTCCTGGGCTACATCGGCAACAGCCGGGGTATCCGCGCCGGTGAAGACAACATACGCGCCCGCGTCAAACAAAGATTCGGCGGCAGCCTTTTCGATGATGGGATCGTGCCAGGTGTTGATCCAGCGCACATCCAGCGTACATTCAGGGCAGGTCTTTCTCATACCCAACGCAATGGCATTACCCAAACGAATTTCTTCGGGGATCGGGAAGGTCGCCATATAGCCGAGTTTGGTCTCGCCATCTGCCTGGGCGCGCGCGCCAGCCAGCATACCAGCGAGGAACTTCATGTTCTCCATCGCGCCCATCAAGTTGCCGAAGTTCGTGAAATTGGACTTGATACCGGTAAGATGAATGAACATGGTGTCAGGGAATTCACCTGCCACAGTTTCCATCGGATCGCCAAAGCCAAAGGATGTACCAAAGATCAGGTCGAAGCCTTTACGTGAAAGAGCACGGAAAACCTGTTCTGAATCTGCGCCCTCTGGAACATTTTCAATATAGGAAACATGCACATTAGGAACATTTTCCTCAATATACAAGAGACCTTCATAATGAGCCTGTGACCAGCCGCCGTCATCGTGCGGACCAATCAAGACCATGGCAACGTTGAACTTACCATTTTCAATTTCAGGAATTTCAAAATTACCAACTTTTTCGGGGCCGCAAGCCGAAAGGACGAGCATGAGTGCCAGGGCGAGAATCGCAAGGCGGGATAAATTTTTATACATTCTTCTTCTCCTTTTAATTAATATAGGTTTTGCGAACACAGAGTACAAGGTCAATTTGCGCTTTTTGCCTCCTTATAAACTATATCGACAATTCTACTTGAAAGTAACAGCTTTTTGTAAAAAACCACTATATAAATCTATTTCGGCGAACACCCAAGTTTACTTTGTACTTCATTAAGAGCGACATTCTGCTCTGGCGTACCTTCGGTCTCGCGCCCGATTCGCTCCCATAATATACAAAGCAAGGGTCCTACATAATTTTTCGATACCTTGTAGGAATTATGTGACAATTCTACCGCTTTTCCCCAATCTGATGTATGAGCATATCCTTCGATAAAGACAAATCGCTCTACCGGGTCATTCGGGTAATCGTCCAATTTAAAGGCGACCTCGCCCAAAGCGACTACTTGATTCCAATCTCCCAATTGCCGCGCGAGGTCTGCTTTTTCAAAATAATAACACCAGTTATGTGGGGGTTCAGGCTTGTAAAATTCAGGCATACGCGCGGTTGGCTTGTTTAATATTTGTGCATTAGATGATAACGAGGCCGCGTCACGCATTAAAGAGTCGTCAGGGATCAAGCGATTAACAGAATCAATTTCAGGATCGAGCACCCGCAAACAACCCGGCGGGGAATAATAAAAAACGACCGCTTGCGAAGTATTTCCATTAAATACACCTGCCAGAAAGTCGTAAGTGACCGGCACATCCAAATTCAAAGACAAGCTTCCACGGTTTGTCGGATAGAACATGGCATAATCCACAACTTCAGTATGGTTATCAGGCGCGTAGATCAAATTCAATGCCGCGCCTAATGAATTATCAGCGTAATATTCAAGTTCTTCATTGATCAAAACAATCGTATTTTTTTCAATGCCTGGGGCACGCCAACTCATTTGCCAGAAAAGATTTTTATGGGCAGTCCAATCCCGGCCGAATTCATTTGTCCACAGAAATTGACGTCCGGCAGCCAATCCAATCAGCACAGCCGCAATCGTATATCTTAGTTTTGTCGGGAGCAATTCAAGCAAACCTGCAAATACAATACTTGTGCCGAGCATAAAAGATAGGGTTGCGCGGTTGGCAGGGAAGCCGAGAGAGACGGGAACATTCGTCAACCAGAATGGAGGCCCGCCTAAAATAATCATGACGACGCCCAAAGCGATCACCAACTTGATTTCCCGCCCGCTTCCCTCCCGACCGTCAATCTGGTTACGCCATCCAAGCAGAATCAGTGCCGCAACAGAAAACACAACCACACCATACACAGCAAATGTGATTGGTCCATCCCCTATGGGATTCGGGAATTGGAAGATCAAGGCCCACGCCGCAGCGCTGACTGTCCACAAGCTGGAAAATATATTTTGCACAAGCAAAGTAATCGTTTCAACTGGCGCTTCCACAAGTTGACCTGTAATACCAAAGCCATACACCTGATTATTGAATATAAAGACCCGCGAGAAAACCGCGAGGATGAAAACTGCCAGATAGGGAGTCCAGAGATTGAGGGTACTCACGAAGCGTTTGTTTGGGGAGAGGGGTTCACGCTCGAGCGAAGTCCAAATGATGAAGGGCCGAATCAACTCAAGGACGAAGAAATATTCCATCATCCAAAGATTGAGCGCAGAAAAGATTAACGCCGCGATGGTCCTGGCGCGCAGCATCAGCAGAAGGGAAAGAAGAAAGAAAAAAAGGACTATGAAAAAATGGCTGAAAAGATAACTGACCGACTCTTGATTGAAACCAGGGTAGAGCATAAACAACAAACTCAGCGTGAGCGCAAATTTTTCACGCTCTGGAAATAATTTTTTGACGATTGCCCACAAAATAACTGCACCCAGCCAGCGCCAGAACAACGCAAAGATCTGCCAGTAAATCGGCGAATACGGAAGAATGCGCGTGGTGATTTGATACAAGAAAGCCCAGATGGGGCGATTTGTCGAAAAATATTTCGTCATCGCGTCCAGGCCCAATTGATAACGAATCCACGAGATGGGCAGGTCATCCCAATAAAAGCCAAGCCGCGGGATGAGCAACCCATACGCCAAAATGGCAACGATGAGGAGAGTGAATGCGGGGTGAACTCTTTTCATTGATCTTTTACAAGATGACTCTCGACCTACGGTACGATCCGTGTGCCGGTTTCACCTTTGAGAGCACGGCCAATATTTACAGGATTCGTAATAAGCGCTTCCTTGCCGCCGTTTTCAAGATATGAAACTGCGGCTTGAATTTTCGGAGCCATGGAACCCTTGGCAAAATGGATGCCTTCAGCCAGATAAGCTTTGGCTTCGGCCACTGTCATTTTGTCGAGCCATTTTTGCTCTGGTTTGCCAAAATGGATCGCAACTTTTTCAACTGCAGTGGAGATGACAAATAAGTCGGCCTTGATCTGACGTGCAAGCAAAGAGGAGGCAAAGTCCTTATCGATCACCGCCGCAACGCCTTCGTAATTACCATCGCCAGGATCAATAACTGGAATGCCTCCGCCCCCGACCGTGATGGTGACAATCCCTTTCTCCAAAAGGATTTGAACCGTCTCCAGCTCAACGATCTCTTTTGGTAATGGCGATGCAACCACTCGCCGAAAGCCGCGCCCGGCGTCTTCGACAACGGTCCAGCCTTGCTCATGTTGACGGCGCTCCGCTTCGGCTTGATCCATGAAACTGCCGATTGGCTTGCTTGGTTTTGAAAAGGCGGGATCGTCCTTATCCACAAGTACCTGGGTAATGACGGTAACTACTTTCTTCTTTATGCCGCGCTGATGTAAAATATTTTGCAGGTTTTGTTGAAGAGCATATCCGATCGCACCCTGACTATCTGCACCGCAAACATCAAGCGGGACTTCGTGCATGCCGGCAGTTTTCGCGGCAATTTCAGAACGGCGCAAAATAAAACCAACTTGCGGACCATTCCCGTGACCTATGGCAACATCCCAACCTTGTTCGATCATATCTGCGATGTGCAAACAGGTCTCTTTTGCCGCATGATACTGGCTTTCAACGGTGACTTTTTTATCGTCTAAGATTAGCGAGTTGCCACCGATGGCGATTACGGCGAGTTTGGTCATGTGTTCTCCTTGGGTAGATGATAGTAAGAAGGAAGAAGTAAAAAGCGGGCTAATTTCCCGAACTACTTTTTACTTCTCACCTTTTACCCTTTATTTTTTATCCCATCGTCAAAGCCATAACGGCTTTTTGCGCGTGCAATCGATTCTCGGCTTCGTCAAACACAACAGACTGCGGACCATCCAATACACTACTGGTGACTTCGACATCGCGGTCGGCGGGTAAAGGATGCATGTAGATCGCGTCTTTGTGAGCCACCTTCAACTTTGCATCATCCATAATCCAGTTTTTGTACATATCCTGGAGTTTCTTGCCCTCAACATTATCAGTGGTGGTCAAAAGCGGACCCCACGATTTGGCGTAGATCACATCCGCGTCTTTACAGGCTTCTGTCATCCCATCTTTGGTATCAATGATCTCAAATTTGGTACCTGAAATCTTTGCCTGCTCTTTGGCTTGCTTAACGATCTCAGGCATAAGCGGGAATTCGGGCGGGTACGCCAATGTAACATCCATGCCGAAGCGCGGCATCTGAAGAATCAAAGACTGAGGCACAGAGATCGGCTTAAGATAGGAAGCGGCATATGCCCACGAAACAACGATCTTCTTCCTGCGCAAATCCTTGCCCTTCTTTTCCATAATGGTCATCAGATCAGCCAGGCATTGAAACGGATGATATACGTCACATTGCATATTCAAAACAGGAGCGCGTGAATTCTTCGCAACTGCGTTCAGGTATTTATTGCCGTCGCCGTAATCGCAATGACGAATTGCAATCCCGTCAAAATAACGGCCAAAGATATTACCAATTTCAACGGGTGTATCACCATGTGAAATTTGAGTGGTGTTGCTGTCGATAAATGCGCCGTGACCGCCCAGCTGCGCCATGCCGGCTTCGAACGATCCGCGGGTGCGCGTGGATGAGAAGAAGAACAACATTGCCAGCGTCTTATCCCGCAGATATGGATGCGGTTCGCCGAGCGCGCGTTTGCGCTTAAGATCCCAGGCAACTTCCAAAACAGTTTCGACTTCCTCTTTTGTGAAGTCGAGGTCGCCGATAAAATCGC
>JANODZ010000284.1:0-2434 GCA_031412935.1 Anaerolineales bacterium | reverse complement strand
GTGTGTGTTGGCGCCATTCAGAGTCAGCGCTCCGCTGCCGGTTCCGGTTACGGATCCGGTTACGGTCAAACGGGAAGCGCCGCCGATGACACCGCCCACTATCAGCGGGCTTCCAATGACGTTCACAGTCACGGCGGCATTTAAAGTCACAGCTCCTGTACCAAGGTTAAGGGGATTTCCGCTGCTGAAGGTAAAGTTGCCGTTCCAATTCATCGGATTGTTGTTGGGAAGCGTGATCGCGAAGCCAAAGGTATTTTCAATAGTCGTGCCGGCGTCGATGGTAAAAGTGCCCGAGCCAATTGCCGTGGCTCTGCCTAGGCTCAGAGTTCCAGCCGAAAGGGTAGTTGTACCGCTGTAGGTGTTGTTGCCGCTTAATACAAGCCTGTTAGTTCCAAGTTTTGTCAATGCCACTGTGCCGATGCCGTTTGAAATGTTCCCAGAATAGGATGAGAGGATATTGTCGCTGCCGATTGTAAGTGTGGCCGCGCCGGCTGTATTTTTTGTGATATTTGCCGTGCCTTGAACATCTCCCACTGTAGTATTGGCCGCAAGGCTTAAGCTGCCCGCGGTCATCATCAGGCTGCGACTGATCGTGGTGACTGCGCCAAGCGACACCGTATTGCCCGGGTTATTGATCGTGAGATCGCGCGGAGTGTTTTGGGTCAGTCCATTTCCAACAGCCTGGTTCACAGTTCCGTTGTAAAGATAATCCGCACCGCTCGTGTATGTGCGCAAACCGCGGGTTTGGATGCTTCCTGTAAGCACAACCCCTGTCACAATTCCCAGTGGATTGGCAGTTTGAAGAATTGCGCCAGCCGCAAGTGTGAATGGAGCGCCTCCCGCAGCATTGTCATTGACAATGCCTGTGCCGGCATTTAAAATGCCCCCGTTATTAACGATCATTCCGCTGGATGCAGAATTCAGGGTAAGCGTAAAAGATGATAAAGCAAGAATGCCGCCAGTGTTAACTGTCACATTCGTGGCGCTCTCGTTGGCAGTTAATGTAATTGTAAACAGGGTTCCAATGGTCACTGTATCTGCGATGCCCGGAGCCACAGCGCAAGACCAGTTACCAGCCACATTCCAATCCCCGCTGGCAATGGCAGTACAAGCCAAAGCGTGAACAGGTTTGGCTGGCGTCAAATTAACCGCAAGTAATGCAATGATTGTTGCAGTTAATAACCGCGATGAAATTAATCTTAGTGACCAAACGTATTTCATTTCCTGCCTATTAATAAAAAAACCACCATAAATCCAAGCTGAATATCAGGTAAATTATACTCGCGGGGCTTTTATAATAAACGAACAGTTTTGCAAATTTTCATAGGCAGCCTTTTGCGGATAAAATAAGCCCCATGTCTTCGCTTGCGGATAAACTCAAATTACTCGGCGTTAAAGTAGGGACTTCGCATCTCTCCGCGCCCAAGCCTGCCAGCCAGTCTATTGACAATGTCGTGGCTGGGAGTTTTCGCGCTACGCCCCGCGGTGAGGCTTTTGTATCCGAACAAACCTTCAGTGAAAATTATCTACACGGGAAAGTTTCCCCGTTATCAGACTTCCCGCTTTCATTAATATCTCAATGGGCAAAGGATCCGCGCATTGCCCGCCTGCCCATCTCAAAATTTGCTTTTCTTGACACAGAAACTTCCGGCATGGCGGGCGGCACAGGCACATACGCCTTTCTAGTGGGTGCGGCGCGATTTATGGATGGTAAATTTGTGTTGCAACAATTCTTTTTACGCGACCCATCTGAAGAACCAGCCATGCTCGAAGCGTTGATCAACTTTCTCGCGCCTTGTGAAGCCCTGGTGACATTTAATGGCAAGGCTTTTGATGCGCCCTTACTGGTCACTCGCTACTCATTACATCGAATCCCTGTGCCTTTCAAGAATTATGCGCATCTTGACCTCTTGCCGCTTGCTCGTCGTTTATGGCGCGATCGGCTGCCCTCGCGCGCATTGAAATATCTAGAAGAACACGTGTTGGGTTTTACGCGCACATCAGATGAAGTGCCGGGTTATGAAATTCCCTGGCTATATTTTGATTATTTGCGCACAGGCGATGCCCGTCCTTTGGCTGGCGTGTTTTATCATAACGCCATGGATGTGGTGGCCATGGCCGCCTTACTGGCGCACGTCAGTGAATTACTTGCAGATCCATACAATGGGCGTGTGGAACATGGACTGGATTTCATTGCGCTCGGCAAATTATATGAAGACCTCAATTATTGGGATGAAGCTGCCCGTCTGTTTGAGCGCGGACTCGAGCTTGGGTTAAACGAAACAGATTTCGGCGTGGCAGTCAAGCGCTTGTCGATCCTGCAAAAAAAACGCGGGGCCACGCTCGAGGCCTACCTCCGCCAGCTGCTTGAGTCGCACCGCGTGCCGCAGGTGACGGTGGCGTGGCAAGGCGGCGAACCGACACTGATGAAGCT
>JANODZ010000283.1:0-8183 GCA_031412935.1 Anaerolineales bacterium | reverse complement strand
CCACGAGAAGAAGGTCGAGGTTGCGTTTACCGATGCGCTCAAGACCTATTTGGCAAAGCACGGTTTCGATCCCCAAATGGGCGCGCGTCCCATGGCGCGTCTGATACAGGACACCATACGCAGTGCTCTGGCCGACGAACTGCTATTCGGCAAACTGGCAGGGGGCGGCAGTGTTACGGTTGATGTCGATGCCGAAGGCAAAACTAAATTGCTGTTCGATGAACGCAAAGGCGTGGCCAGGGATAAGGAAGAAAGCGTCGTCTGAACGCCACACACAAACACGCCGGGCCTTCGCGGCCCGGCGGTTGTCCTGTTTATGCTTGGTTTGGTTTTGGCAAACCGTTGGCTTCAATTACCTTTCCTTGGGGCGTTCTATGAACATACGATGGTATTTAATGGCACCGGGCCGAGTGTACCCGAGCGTGAGTGGGCGCTGTATAGTAAAGTTGTATTGGGTGATCAATTAATTGCCATTAATGGAACACAGGTGCGCACAAGCGGGGAAGTTCAAGATTTATTAATGAATCAAGTACCCGGAGAAAATGTAACAATCACGGTGCGTTCAGAAGGCGGAGAAGAAAGAGTACAAAATATTACTTTATATAAGTTTCCGTCTTCCAGCCGGACTATTTATTTTATCGTCCCGTCAATTTTGAGCGCAATCTTTCTTGCCGCTAGTTTGTGGATCTTTGGCTTGCGTCGTAATGAGACGGCAGGCCGCGCCTTCTCTCTATTTACATCATCCCTGGCTATTGTTACCGGTGCCTACTTCAACCTGATCACGACTCATGAATTTACTGTAATTTGGGTTTTGGCGTGTGCACTGGCAGGGGGAGCCTTGTTCGAACTCGGACTTTCTTTCCCGATGGAACCACGTATTGTTATTAATCACCCTTATCTGCGGTGGAGTGGAATCGTAGTTGGGGTGATGCTAGCCCTGGTTTCTTTTACAACATTGTTTAATTTTGAAAAGCCGACAGCATATATTCCCAGCTGGCAGTATATTTATGGCTTTATTGCGATAGTCGCTGCCTTTTATATTTTAATCAATCTTTATCACGCGATTTATGCACAATCCCCTGTGGTAAAAACGCAATCACGCACCATATTGTTTGGCGCAACCTTTGCTTTTGTTCCAATTAGCGCGTGGCTTGGTTATAGTTTCTTTCGTCCCGCCAATTTTTCGCCTTATCTATTTTTGTTTCTTGTATTTTTTCCCCTGACCATTGGGTATACAATTTTGCGCTTCCGCTTTCTTCGAACAGAGGATATTGTTCGACGGGGGATTATGTATATATTGTTGACCGGAGTCGTGTTAATTTCATATGTGGTTATTATTTGGGGTCTAGGTTTAATTGCTCAAAATAGTTTGTCAGTTGACAACCCATATTTGCTTGGTGGGTTCATTCTTGCGCTTGTTCTCTTGCTTGACCCACTCCGAATGCGTTTGCAAAATCGGGTCGATACAATATTTTTTCGCGGTGAGCGTGTATTCGCCGAACAACTACAGGATTTCTCCCACAGACTTACAAGCGCATTGGATCTTCATACGGTAGGTCTGATCACGCGCGAACAGATCGCAGCCAGCTTAACCCCGAGTCGTATTCATGTGTATACGTACGATTCACTTAATGACTTTTTCTCGGCACTTCCCGCTGAAGACCGTCACCCAACGAGCGATATCCGCTTTTCAGCAACAAGTCCATTTGCGCGTTATATTGAAACCGAACGTCTGCCCCTTTATTTGGACAATACATCAGGATTACCTCCGTCATTACAAACTGAACAATCTCGGCTTGCATTGCTTGGCGCGCGTTTATTCATCGTGTTACCCGCTCAGGAACGTATAAATGGGTGGCTGGCTTTGGGGCCGCGTTTATCCGGTCAGGCATACACGCCGCGCGATCTTAACTTTCTTGAGAACATTTGTGAGCTGGCCTCGGTTGCAATTGAACGGATGCAAACGGTTGCTCACCTTGAGCGCCAGATACTGGAAATGAACGCGTTGACCCGGGTTTCTCAAGGCGTGAACGTTACGTTGACCTTTGATGATGTACTTGAATTGATCTTCGCGCAAACCGCGCAAATTATTCCCACCTCACATTTTCATATCACACTCTATAACAAAGTAAGTGATTATTATTATTACGGTTTCTGCGTCGAAAACAACGAGCGTATTCCTACTCGTGAGAATCTGCCTTTTTCGCTCAATATCGGCCTGGGCCCGGAAGTCATCTCTAAAAGCCGCCAGTTTATCACTCAAGATTACCTCCATGAATGTCAGGTGCGTAATCTCACTCCCGATCTTGAGAATGTCTTCGCCTGGATGGGTGTTCCACTTAACGCCGGTGCAGTATCGATTGGCGCGCTTAGTATTGGCAGCCGCGATGGGGCTACAGTATATACACGAGGTCACCTTGAACTATTGCAGGCTATCGCAGATCAAACCGCGGGTGCAATCGTAAAAGCGCGACTGCTGGATGAGACGCAGCAACGCGCACGTCAACTTTCCACATTGAATGAGATTACGCGGCAGTTGACCTCAACCCTGGAGCTGGGACCCTTACTTCAAAATATTCTAGAGAATGCAGTGGGTATTTTAAATTGTGAAGCTGGCAGTTTATTCCTTGTGGATGACCAGACCAAAGAATTGGTATTTAAGGTGACCGTGGGTCCTGTAGCGGCAAACCTGATCGGTCAACGCTTGCCAGCCGGGACAGGCATTGTTGGGCGAGCGGTGCAAACTCGCGGCCCAGTAATCGAAAACGAAGAAAACCATTCTGCTTCAAGATTTAAAGGCGTGGATCAACAAACAGGGTTTGTGAGCCGCTCGCTTATGGCGGTTCCTTTACAGGTCAAGGATCATGTGATCGGCGTAGTAGAAGTTATCAATCGGCGTGATGGACTTCCATTTGTGGAGGGTGATCAGGAGCTTCTATCCGCTTTTGCAGGGCAGGCTGCGGTTGCCATCGAGAACGCGCGCCTATATACATTAACAGATCAGGAATTAGCCGCCCGCGTGGAAGAACTCTCGGTTATGCAGCGAATTGATCGGGAATTGAACGCCAGCCTTGAAATGGACCGCGCCATGCGAATCACCTTAGAATGGGCCTTGCGTCAATCTGGCGCTGAAGCCGGTCTGATCGGTATGTTGGAAGAAGATAGACTTCGTGTGATGGCGCATCAGGGTTTTGATGAACGTATGGCTGATTTACCCGACCAGACCATGAAAGTGGAATTACAAGCCATGTCTCTCTCTATAGAATCAGGCAAGCCGCAATTGTCCGTGGTGGCGGCATCCAATGAGAAATTACTGATTAACGCACATACCCAAATGATCATCCCGATCCGCCGCGAAACAACGGTGATTGGGTTGCTTCATTTGGAAAGCACGAGTGATTCGCAGGTGGATATTGACTTTCTGACCCGCCTAACTGATCACGCCGCAATCGCGATATCAAATGCACAGTTATATAGTGAAGTTCAACGCGCCAATCTGGCCAAAAGCAACTTCGTTTCCTTTGTAGCTCACGAATTGAAGAACCCAATGACATCCATTAAAGGATATACAGACCTGCTCGCCGGCGGCGCAGTCGGGGCGATCAATGATATGCAAACCAGCTTCCTCAACACGATTAAATCGAATGTCGAACGCATGTCTACTTTGGTCTCAGACCTCAATGATAATTCCAAGATCGAAGCGGGGCAGCTGCGTCTTGATTATAAAGCCACCGATGTGTTTGTTCTTATAGATGAAGTTATCAAGTCGATCAAACGGCAGATTGAGGATAAAAAACAAACCATTGATACTGTTTTGCCTGAGAAACTTTCTCCAATGTGGTCTGATCGCATTCGTGTCAGTCAGGTGCTTACCAACCTGGTCAGCAATGCTTATAAATACACACCGGAAGGCGGCGTTGTTCAAGTGGGCGCGGAAGAAACTGAGAATCAATGGGATCCAGAAGGCGCTGCACGGGTTATACATTTATGGGTTAAAGATAACGGTATTGGATTGAGCGTGGAAGATCAACAAAAAATGTTCCAGAAATTTTTTCGCTCAGAGGATCCCAAGGCGCGTGAAGCTCCCGGCACAGGCTTGGGTTTGAACATCACAAAGAGCCTGGTTGAAATGCAGGGTGGTAAGATTTGGTTTGAAAGTGAATACCGTATAGGAACAACATTCCATTTTACGGTCCCGGTTGCGGATGAATAGCGAGGCCTTATGACGTTAATTGCATCCGTAGGATCTGCCCAGGCATTGGATGGGCGCGAGGCTGGTTTACAAGCGGCGCATCAGGCTTTGAATTACATCGGTTCAAATTCACCCTCTTTTGCCATCGTGATCGCCTCCCATCAATATCAGGCGCGTGAAGTCTTGAATGGCGCGATAAGCCTGTTAGGGGATATTCCAATCATTGGATTTAGTTCTCCAGCTGGGCTCACACATAATGGCCAGCATCCGCACTCTGTGGTTGTGGCACTCTTATGCGGTGATATTCAAGCGGATGTAGTCTGGCTGCCGGGTTTTGCCCAATCTGGGCGCGAGACGGCTAAAAAGGTTCTCGAACAAGCTGCACTGCATCAGGAACTTCGATCCCTCCTGTTTTTTGCTGATGGATTCAATGGGGATGCTGAGCAATTCTGTAATGCCCTTCCAGTTGGATTAAATATTGTGGGTGGGCTATCCAGCGGTGACCTTCATACAAGTAATACCTATCAAATCGCGGGCAATCAATCCGGCACCGGCGGGTTGGTTGCGGCTTTCATTCGTGGAAATATAAAAATAGGCGTGGGTTATGATCATGGCTGGGATCAGGTCGGAAAGCAATTCCGCGTTACACGTTCACGTGGATTCTGGTTGCGTACTTTAGACGGGCGTCCTGCATCAGAAGGCTACGCGGCAATGTTTGGGTATCCCGCCCGAGATTGGGCTTTCCCACCGTTGAGTTATCTAGCCCGTTTATATCCGCTTGGATTGGAGCAAGCCGAAGAGCTGGTCGTACGTGCGCCTATCCGCGTAGAAGCCGACGGCAGTTTTCGTATGAACGCGGCCATTCATGACGGTGTTGACGCTTATTTATTGGTGGGTAGCCGTGCCGCCTGTGACCGTGCCGCACGCGATGCTGCACAACAAGCCTTGTCCGCGCTTGGCGATGCAAAACCAGTCTTTGCGCTCGTGCTGGTGGATATTGCATGGCAAATGCTGCTGAAAGCACAACCAGGAATAGAGATAGAAGCGGTGCAGGAAATTCTTGGAAAAACGATCCCGATTGCAGGTGGTTATACCCTTGGGCAGGTTACGTCGCATGAAACTTCAACGCCAAAATTTTTGAACCAGCATATTGTCGTAATCCTTTTCGGCGAGGCTCATCCAGGGTAGGTTGAAATAAATATAAAACTTAGCCTTGAACATAATTACACACACAGAACTGGCAGATTCCCTGTCAGTTTTTTTATAAGAGGATAATAGATGAATCTCAAATCGTATTTACCCGGCTTGATGATTTTGACTCTTGCAAGCTGTTCTGTTCCTGTGGATGTAGCCCCGCCTCCCACCGCCCTGACATCTGTCACGCCCCAACCGGCCTTGATCGCATCCCCAACATTTACTCCCATCTCCGCGCTGATACAGCCTGCATCTCCCACAACTACATTTCCTGTGCCAACTTCTACGCCTGCATTTTGTGATGACCCGCGCGGACGCAACTTGATCAAATCTTTTAGCGTAGCAATCGCATCCGAGGATGGGACATTGCTTGCAGCGCTTATTTCACCATCCTCCGGCGTGGATGTGCGTTATTATCGCGACGGAAAAGTGGTCAACTATGATGCGGACCACGCGAAGTTTGTCTTTGAATCCACATTCCAGGCAGACTGGGGGCTTTCCTATGGAAGCGGCGAACCTACGCTCGGCTCATTTCAAGAGACCATTCTGCCTTCATTACAGCAAGTGTTTACACCAAATGCTGTTATCGTTTGCAACCAAATTAAAACTGGCGGCGCAACTTATAATCCACTTTGGCCGTATTCAGACATGAATTATTACTCTGTGCATTTTCCCGGCACTGATCCAAATGGCGGTTTGGATTGGCAAACCTGGGCAGTCGGCATGGATAATTTCGCAGGCGAGCTCTTTATTGCCGCGCTCGTTCATTGGGTGTGGGAACCGTAATCATAATACACTAACATAATATTAATCTTTCTCCTCTTTCTTCTTTCATAAACAGAAGAAAGGGGATTTTATTTCTAAGGTAAGAAATCATCAGATGTGTTACTCTAGTATTCATGCTATTGTAAAAAGTTGCAATAAGGAAACCATTGACCTGCTCTGTAGATTATGCTCCCGAAATTCGTGCGCGCGGTTATCGTATGACTCCGCAAAGACATGCAATCCTGCATGTTCTTTATCATTCAGGCAAACACCTCTCTCCTGCGGATGTATACAAGAACGCGCACAAGGAATTACCGGGTCTGACAGAGACGACTGTGTACCGTACGCTGGAATTCCTCGCTGCGAATGGTCTGGTCCGCCCCGCGCATATCGGCAATGGCCATCTTGTTTATGAGATCGCGCGGCATGAACATCATCATTTGATATGCCGTAATTGCGGCGCTTCAACAGAAGTGGAACATTCCCCGTTTGAACGGTTATATCGTCAACTTGAGTCGTCTACCGCATACAAGCTGGATTCCAGCCACGTCACATTTTTTGGTCTTTGCTCTGATTGTCAAAAAGGAAAATAACATGCACTACTCACCTGTTCCAATGCACATCCCCGATGGTTTTCTTAGCCTGCTTGTTTCCATTATCTGCTGGATAATCTCGGCCTCAATTATTGCCATCGCCATCTCAAAAACAAATAAGGCGCTTGGCGAAAAACAAATTCCCTTAATGGGTGTCATGGCGGCATTTATTTTCGCCGCGCAGATGATCAACTTCCCGGTCGCGGGCGGCACTTCCGGTCACTTGCTTGGCGGCGCGATGGCGGCAATCGTGCTGGGTCCCTGGGCCGGGATGCTGGTGATGACATCCGTCATTGCTGTACAGGGTCTTCTGTTTCAAGATGGCGGACTTGTTGTGATGGGCGCAAATATTTTAAACATGGGATTAGTCACCTCTGCAGTTGGCTATGGCCTTTATCGTTCTGCTTCCACGCAATCCAATAGTGTGAAACTTGGCGTAGCGGGTGTAGCGGCATGGCTTTCGGTAATGACTGGCGCATTACTTACCTCGCTTGAACTCTGGTTAAGCGGCACTACAAATTTACAGGTTGTCATCCCTGCCATGTTGGGAGTACATGCTTTGATCGGTCTAGGCGAAGCGCTGATCACGGTCTCAGCTTTGGCATTTATAATACGGACTCGTCCTGACTTGCTTGGTGAAGAATCCGAATCGGCCAAAGCAAGCCGCGGCTGGATATTAACTGGCGCGTTGATCTCACTTGCAGTAGTGTTGATCTCTCCATTGGCTTCCACTGACCCAGATGGACTCGAACGTGTTGCAACGGATATTGGTTTTATTAACGCAGGTCAATCTGCGCCGTATTCGATCATCCCTGATTACACTCTGCCATTCCTCGGTCAGACAGCGGTTTCCACCATTATGGCTGGAGTCATTGGCGTGTTCGTTGTCGGCGCGATCATCATGCTAATTGGAAGAGGCATGAAGGCAAAAGCGTAAAACCATTAACCACAAAAGACACGGAGAACACGAAGGAAGTCAAAACCTTTTATTCAAATTCTCCGAAGCGTCTACCTCACGATCTATTCATAATTCATAATTCATCCTTTCCTCCAATGCACTTCGATGCCTTTGACCGTTATCACGAAAAAGAAAGTTTCATTCACCATCTAGACCCGCGCGTTTAGGTGGTGGTGACGATTGTTTTTATTGTATCGAATGCCTTGCTGCCTGATGGCGCGTGGATTGCATTTGTGTTTGCGTGGTTATTTTTGCTTTTGGCGAATGCGTGCTCACGCCTGGGAATCACTTATACGATCAAGCGTTCATTGATTGCCCTACCCTTCGCGTTAATCGCGATCACTGTTTTATTTTCCATACCTGGCAAAACACTATTTACTTTTCAACTTATTACTTCAACCTTCACCATCACAGATATGGGGTTTCTTCGTTTCGTAAGCATCCTCATCCGCTCGTGGCTTTCTGTGCAGATGGCTATCCT
>JANODZ010000282.1:0-13921 GCA_031412935.1 Anaerolineales bacterium | reverse complement strand
GCCAAACTTTTGATGCTAGGCAAAATCAAAAGCAGGGGAGTGGTGATTCCCGTGGTGAAGGAAATTTATGATCCGGTACTTGATGAGCTAAATGAATTGGGAGTGCGATTGAAGGAGTTGGTTGTATAGCTATCTCATTTTCTGATTAACTCTTCCAATAGATCAACCAATTTCTCCCCAATGACTGAACGGCTGAAATTCTCTTCCAAATATTTTCGCCCCTTCAACCCCATGGCGCGGCTTAGCCCGGGGTTGCCTGCGAGCTTAAGAATCGCCTGGGCTATTTCTTCCGCATTGCCTGGCGTTGTAAAAATCCCGCAATCCGCGGCTTCCACCACTTCACGGATCACGCCATCGATCGCGAGAATCACAGGCCGGGCGGCTGCCATGTAATCAAAAACCTTATTTGGATAGGTCGTTTTATATTCATCGAGCGGCTTGAGAATTGCAATACACGCATCCGCACCCGCCAGGGCAGACGCCATTTCTATTTTTGGAACCGACGGCAGAAAGGTCATATTTGTTAACTTCATTTCGTTTGCCTGTGCCATTAACGCAGGCTTTTCTTTTCCATCGCCAAGCAAAACGATGTGAATATTTTTCATGTCTGCCAGCAAATTGGCTGTTTCTAATATAATTTGAAGATCATTCGACATGCCGTGCGCGCCCGCGTACAACGCAACAAATTTATTTTCCAATTTATTGGATTGGCGGAATGCCGTACCGCTGTCAGTTGGATTAAACATGGACGGGTCTGCGCCGTTGGGAATTAATTCCACCCGCTGCGCTCCGCGGCTGATCACTGGCTGCAAAAACCCCGGGCTGTTGACCATCACCCGGTCAGCGCGGCGATACAGGAATCGCTCGAGCCATTCAGTGAGAAAGATCAATATGGGATTCTTCAGCACACCCACCGCAATTGCAAATTGCGGCCACAGATCACGCACCTCAAATAAAAACTTTGCACCTTTGATGCGCGCCAGCGCCCAGGCAGTCGCTCCCTGAAAAATGGGCGGTGACGTACCCCACACAAGGTCCACGTGTTTTACGCCAAGCCCGATCCAGAACGAGGAGAGCATGAATGAAAAAAAAGCAAGAATCCGGTGAAAAAACGATTTATGATGCGCATCATAAACAGCTGCGCGTATTACCCTCACCCCTTGCCCCTCTCCCTCAGGGAGAGAAGTTGGGGTGTGGGAGCCCGTAATATAACTGATCGGAGATGCGATCACCGTTACTTTATGTCCACGTGAAGTGAGCAGACGCGCAAATTCATGATGGCGTGTGCCGCCGGGTTCATGAATCGATGCGAAGGCCTGGTGAATGATGAGGATGTGCATGGAAATGCGAAGGAGGAACGCGTTGCGTGAAAGATGAAGGATGAAGAAAGATAATGAGTGTAATCTACGGCAGCTATGGTTTTATGGTCAAAAGTCTACTGTCTCTTTTCCTCAATGATTATAACTGGCGCTATAGGCCAGCCTTCTTTTATAGAACGTACAACCAGATGCGCTAGTTCACGCGGCAGGACGTTGTTATTCAAGACATCGGCCATCGGCATCCAAAGCGGAAGATAGGTGCCATGAATCGGGTTGTATTCTCCATACTCGTCGCCGGTACCCGTGCCAAATTCGCCGCTGATTTTTTCGACCAAAAAATAATATTGTGTATTCCCGTTAAATAACACATCAGCCACTTTATGTTTGATCTCAACCCGAATGCCCAACTCTTCCTCCGCCTCGCGGATTGCGGCCTGCTGCGGGCTTTCTCCCTGATCAATGCCGCCGCCGGGAAATGCGAAATAATGCGATCCGGCGCGCTGACGTTCAATGAGCGCGAGTTTATTCTCTTCAATTAAGATGATGCCGGATCGATTCCTCACGGAAGTTATTTTCCCTCGAGCAGATCACGCGTCTTTTTTACGTCCTCGTGAATTTTCTCGATCAAGGCTTCCACCGAATCAAATTTCAACTCGTCGCGGATTCTTGAAATAAACTCAAGTTTCAGATTCTGTCCGTAAATGTCACGGTCAAAATCCAGCAGATAGGCTTCCAGGCTGGGGATTTGTCTCTCAGGGGTGAAGGTGGGAATAATGCCAATATTCGTTGCGGCCATGAATTTCTCACTTCCCAGATACGCCCAACAGGCATAGATACCGTTGCAGGGCGTGGCTTTTTGTTTTGGGTAATCAATGTTTGCAGTCGGGAAGTTGATGGTTCGTCCGCGCCCTGCGCCGTGGACGACTTCTCCGCCAAGAGTGTAATTGTAGCCCAGTAGTTTTGCCGCTTCGGTTACATTGCCCGTGACCACGAGTTTGCGGATTTCTGTAGAGGATACCACGCCGCTTTCATCGCTGATGGCATTGACCACTTCAACGCTGTAATTTAATTCCCTGCCAATTTCAATCAGGGTTGAAGCGTTGCCTGCCCGGTCTTTGCCCAGGGCGAAGTCATAACCGATGAGCAGGTGTTTGAGGCCGAGAGTCTCTTTCAGACGCAGCATATATTCCGCAGCAGAAACAGTGGACAGGTCAGGCGTGAAGCGCTGGGTGATGACGATGTCCACGCCCAAATTCCCAAGTAAATCCGCGCGTTCTTCGGGCGAGGTCAGGCATTTAATATCCCGTCCGGTTAACACACTGGCAGGATGAGGATCAAAGGTCAACACAACCGCCGGCGCGTGATCTGCGTGCGCAGCGGTTGTGAGCCTGCGGATGATCTCACGATGCCCGCGGTGAACGCCATCGAATACGCCAATGGTGAGCCACGCGTTTTTCAAGGAAACTTGTTCAAGGGAATGATAATGTTGCATGGTATAAAAAGCCGCCATCACGGCGGCTGGATGTTAGTGCGAGAAGGACGCTCTTTGCGACGACATATTAATTATTCAGTAAAGAAGACTTTCTTTGGCTGCCATTCACGCGAACCATCCTCGTTTGCGACAAGTTCCATGAGCGCAACCAGTTCACCTTGCGTGCTGACGCCGCGGACTTTGGTCTCGGCCGCTTCGCCGACAACTTTAACGCGATGCCCATGCCGAATGTCTTCGACTTCATCCGGGTTGAGTTCCACGGCGGGCCAATCCCCAAGCGCTTCGGCGGCGGGGATGAGATATTGATACCAGTTACCGGCCATAAAAGCTTCCTGCAGTTTTCGGAGCGGCACGGCATCGCGTAATGAGAAGCGCCCGCTTTTTGTGCGGCGTAAGCCAACCAAATATGCGCCACAGCCAAGCATCACGCCCAGGTCATTGGCGAGGGAACGAACGTATGTGCCGGAGGAACAATGAACATCGATCACAACTTCGGGCGGAGTCCATTCAAGGACTTCAAGATGATGAACGGTGATCTTGCGCGGAGCAAGCTCCACGGCTTCACCTTCACGCGCCAGTTCATAGGCTTTGCGTCCCTGTACTTTTACAGCAGAGTAGGGCGGGGGAGTTTGTTCGATCTCGCCTACAAATGTTTGCAGCGCTGTATCGAACTGCGCTTCAGTAACTGTAACCGGGTCGACTGTTGGAGTCACCAATCCTTCCGCATCATAGGTATCGGTGGAGCTTCCTAAACGGATGATGGCTTGATACCGTTTGTCAGAGGCAGAGACGTATTCACTTAAACGTACAGCGGGTCCAACGAGAATGACCAATACCCCGGATGCGCGCGGGTCAAGCGTACCGGTATGACCAGCGCGGCGCAGATTTGTCCCATTGCGGATGGCTTGCACCACATCATGGGATGTCATCCCGACTGGTTTATCAACAACCAGCGCGCCGGATATGGCGTTCTTCATATCCTGACTATTCATATAATATTCCTCCTTATATTTATTATGGATTAATTATGACACAATTGTCTTATTTTGCAATAGTTCGATTGTGTTACTGGCATTTCATTGACGTTACAGATTTAACATCTTGCGTGTCATTTTGAGAACTTCTGTCTGGACTTCGCTCAAACCGCCCTGGATGTCTGCTCCCGCGGCGGCGGCATGACCTCCGCCTTGAAAGTGTTTTGCAACCTGTGATACATCCACACCGCTTTCCAAAGCCCGCCACGATATCTTTACATGATTGTCGCTTTGTTCGACGAAAACCATGCCGACCTTGTTACCGTCAATCGCCGAGATCATATTAATTAAATCTGCATCGTCGTTGCCGCCATAGCCAGCGGACTTGCGATCTTTCATGGTGAGCGTGCCCCAGACAATGCCATGTTTGCTTTGTAAACTTGAGAGACCCGCACCCCAATAGCGCGCGGCAGGAAATGTTTTGGTGACCAGTGCGCGCATGTAAATATCAGGCATGTCTACGCCAAATTCCATAAGAGCGGCGGCTTGCCGAAGCGCTTTAGGTGTGATGTTGGATGTGCGGAAGCCAAGTGTGTCGGTGATGATGCCGGTTAACAAAGCGGCGGCAATCGGTTTGTTGATCGTTAATCCCCAAAGGGGAAGGGTATTGGTAAGGATCGCAGCCGTGGCGACTTCTTCCGCTTCGATCAGGTTAAGTCTGCCAAATTGTTCATTGGTCTTATGGTGATCGATATTGATGTCAGGCTGGCCGAAATTCTCGAAGATTTTCCCCGTGCGTTTAAAATCGGCGCAATCCACGGTGATAAAAGTATCGCGATCGCGGCCGGGTTCTTTTTTGATCAGTTGGCTGCCTTCGAGATACTTGAATGAATACGGCACACCGTCTGCGAGGATCATTTCCACAGATTTTCCTGCAGCCTGCAAAGCCAGTCCCAACCCAAGCAAGGATCCGATTGCGTCCCCATCCGGCCGGACATGCGAAGCAATGACAATTTTATTCGCCGCGCTCAATCTGTCTTTTATTGCCCCTGTTAGTTGACTATCCACTTATGAATATCCTCCAAAATCCCTCACCCTAGCCCTCTCCCAAAAGTGGAGAGGGGACTTCTCCCTTACCCTGTGGGGGAAGGGCTGGGGATGAGGGGGATTATTTCTTTTCTCTCAATCCAGCCAGAACCTTTTCAATATGATCTGCGTTCTCTGGCGTGGGATCCCAATGAAAGCGTAATCTTGGGAAGGCGCGCACTTCGATCCGTGAGGATAAAATCCGCCTGAGGAAACCAGAGGCAGATACAAGCCCCTCGATGATTTCAGCGGAACGCGAAGCGCCTTCTATGGCTGAGACATAAACATCCGCAAAGGCAAGTTCCTTGTCTATTTTTACGTCTGTCACGAAAACATGCTGCAGGCGCGGATCATTGATCTCGCGCATGAGCAACTCTGAGATTTCCCGGCGGACGCGGTCTGCAATGCGTTGTAAACGAATTCCTGAAGGCATATTTACCTGGTTAATAGTTGAAAGTTGCAAGTTTAAAGTTGCGAGTTGCAAATCGAGAGTGTTGTTTGACCTTCAACCTTCAACCTGTAACTTTCAAACCTGTAACGCTATTCCACAATATAACAAACCAATTGGTCACCGGGTTCGATGTCGTTGAAACTCTTGAAGCCGACACCGCATTCAAAGCCTTGTCGAATTTCCTTAACATCATCTTTCTCATGACGCAGGGAGGAGAGATCGCCTTCGTAGATCATATCCACGCCGCGGAAGAGACGTACGCGCGCACCGCGTCTTAATTCGCCTTCGGTTACTTTGCTTCCGGCAACTTTACCAAACTTGGAGGCGGAGAATGCGACCAGTACTTGTGCGCGGCCGATGATCCTTTCCACGAGTTTGGGTTCGAGCATCCCTTTGAGAGCCTTCTCAAGGTCTTCGGTCATGCGGTAGATGACCTCATACAGGCGGATATCCACGCCTTCTTTTTCAGCGAGCCGTCGTCCGTCTACATCCGCTTGTACATTAAAGCCGATGATAATCGCTTTTGACGCGGCTGCAAGCATCACGTCATTATTGCCGATATTGCCGGTCTCAGCATGCAGAATATGCAGGCCGATCTCCCCTTGACCGAGTTTATTCAATTCATTGACGATCGGGTCCAGTGAACCCTGTACATCCGCTTTAATAATAAGGTTGAGTCCCTTGGCGTCGCCGGCTTGCACATTGGCGAACAGATCTTCCAGAGAAACCTTTTTCCTGGTTTGAGACAAGGTCTTGGCGGCATCGCTGCGTTCTGCAACAATGCTGCGCGCTTCTTTTTCAGATTTCACAACCTGAAAAATATCACCGGCGGAGGGCATGCCGCTTAAACCCATCACAGCTACCGGCGTAGAGGGACCCGCTTTCTTGATCGGCTTCCCTTTGTGATCAGTGATGGCGCGCAATTTGCCATACGCAGTTCCGGCGACAACGATATCACCTGACTCGAGTGTTCCATTTTGAACGAGCAAAGTTGCCATCACGCCTTTGGATTTATCCAATTCAGCTTCAATGACGGTACCGATCACTTTTCCAGCGGGGTTGGCCTTGATCTCGTTGCTATCGGCGACGAGCAAAATGCCTTCGAGTAGATCATCAATGCCTTTGTTTTGTTTGGCCGAGACAGGTACGACCATGGTCGTACCGCCCCATTCATCGGGGACAAGTTCAAGTTCCGCCAATTGCTGTTTGACACGGTCGGGGTTGGCGTTGGCTTTATCCACTTTGTTGAGCGCTACGATGATCGGCACACGCGCTGCTTTTGCGTGCGCAATCGCTTCTCTGGTTTGCGGCATGACCCCGTCGTCTGCGGCAACAACCAGTACAACAATATCCGCGCCTTGTGCGCCGCGCGCGCGCATTTGAGTAAACGCGGCATGGCCGGGAGTATCCAGGAATGTGATGAGACGTTCCTTCTTTTCAACTTGATACGCGCCGATGTGCTGCGTAATTCCGCCGGCTTCGCCAGCGGCAACTTCAGTTTGACGAATGGCATCCAAAAGGCTGGTCTTGCCATGATCTACGTGACCTAAAATAGTGATGACAGGCGGGCGGGCTTTCAACAAAGCGCTATTTTCTCCGGCGATCATCTGACGCCAGAGAGGTACTTCCCCCGTTTCTACTTTTATGATTTCTTCCGTTGCTTCGAGCACAGCTTCGAAGCCATATTCGCCTACAACAATTGCGGCTGTGTCAAAATCCACAGTCTGATTAATGGTTGCCATGACACCATTCGTCATCAATTTTTTGATCAGGTCAATCGGGCTTTTTTCGATCTTCAGCGCCAGGTCGCGAATCACAATACTGGCGGGTAATTCAAGCTTGGTTCCGTTGCTACTCATAGGCCACCTCCTTCTAGTTTGCGAATCTTCCCTCACCCTGGCCCTCTCCCAGAGGGAGAGGAAATTCCCTTCCCCTTCGGGGGAAGGGTTGGGGGATGAGGGGAATTCCCCAACGAGATGTCTGTAAGCGAGTGGCTATTCGTTCACATGATTTTACCCGTTGGTCTCTAGCGCATCAACTTGAGGCGGTAGAGTATTCATAAAATCTTCCAATCGAACGCGGTCTTCTGCGGTCAATTCTGCTTTAAGCGCATGCGCCAAAGCTCCCTTCATTCCGCGCACCCAGCAATCGCGCTGGTCGTGCAAATAAGCGCCTCTTCCGGTTAATTTACCGCTTCGATCTACCTGTACGCCGGCAGCAGTACGCACGATCCGCACCATTTGCCTTTTAGGCTGGGTTTCGCGGCATCCCACGCATGTACGCAGGGGCACATGCTTAACACGTTGGGCGGGTTTCTTGGTCACCTTCTATTTACCCGAAGGTTTCTCCCTTTATTGAGTAGGATGATTTATTCCCAATCATTTTCTGGAGTGGTATCTCCGCGCTTGTGGATCTTGCGGCCAACAACTGCGCCGAGGCTTTCGTTGAACTCTAACTCAACGGTTTTTTTCTTGCCTTTCTTATCCTTCTTCTTATCACTGATTTCCTCTTCAGCAGGACCAGTTTTTTGGAAGACTTCAGGCTTCATCTTGAATAGTTCGTCGAGCGAGACGCCGTCTTTTGCGTGTTCTTCAGCCTCATCGACGACGCGCTTCGCGTTCCCTTCAGCCTGCTTCAACCCATCAGACATTTCCTCCGCTGTGACAGGTTCGGCGGAAATAACAGCCTGAGCGGCAACGGATTCTTCTATCTTCACGAGTTCAGGCTCTGGGTAGGTGACTGCGGCAAGGGATTCTTCAATGTTCTGCATGGCTTTGGCGCCAATGCCAGCCAGCCCAAGTACTTTATTCGCATCTAATTTGATCGTATACATCAAATTGCCAATGGTATCAAAACCGGCTTCAGTGAGAATGTTGAAGATATGGTCTTTGATGCCGGCCTGGTCGAGCGGCATTTGGAAAGCGGCGGCAGGAATGTCCGCGCGTGCCGCGGTGGAGCGTTCCTCTTCCACACGGGCGGCTTCTTCCTTGATCTGGATTGTGCGGCGTTCGACACGGTCGATAAATTGTCCGAGCACCGTATATTCTTCCGGCATGATCGGACGACCCTCGGATTTTTTCGCAAGAATTTCCTCTATTTGCGGAATCAATTCCACCGAGGCAGGCAACAAGGCTGAAAGTTCCTCGTTGCGCTGTAGTTTTTTAAGCGTATCACCAGCGGCTTCACTCAACGATTTAATGTCAATGCGCCAGCCAGTCAACTTGGCGGCCAGACGCGCATTTTGTCCGTCACGGCCGATGGCGAGGCTTAATTGATCTTCACCCACCACCACAGTGGCAGTGCGCGCGCCATCGTTCTCGACCAGGTACACGCCGTTGACGCGCGCGGGGCTGATCGCTTTGGAGATATAAGTAATGGGGTCCTGGTCCCATTGGATGATGTCTATTTTTTCGTCGTGTAGTTCCTTTACGATGGCCTGAATACGCACACCCTTGACGCCGACACATGCGCCGACCGGGTCAATGCCGGCTTGTGTGGCAGAGACAGCCACTTTTGCGCGTGCACCTGGTTCACGCGCGATGGCGCGGATTTCAACGATGCCGTGATAGATCTCAGGGACTTCGTTTTCAAGCAAACGGCGCAGAAAGTTACGATGCGCGCGAGAAAGTATGATCTGTGGTCCGCGTGTGCCATCCTTTACTTCCATAACCACGGCGCGGATGCGGTCGTGTAATTTAAGTCTTTCGCCGGGGATCTTTTGGTTATTGGGCAATACGCCTTCGGCTTTCATATCCAGACCGAGGGTGGCGCCCTGTGCATTACTCGCCTGCACCAGGCCCGAAACGATCTCACCAATCTGTCGCTCAAAATATTGCAATTGATTCGAACGTTCAGCCTCGCGGATGCGTTGTTGAATGACCTGGCGGGCGGTCTGCGCCGCAACACGTCCAAAATCTGCCGGGGTGGTTTCAACGACCACCATATCGCCGGGCTGGGCTTCAGGGTTGGCTTTGCGCGCTTCGTCCAAAAGCACTTCTGTGCGCGCATCCAATACTGAATCTTCAACCACTTCTTTTTCAGCGTAGACGGTGACGATACCCGTTTCCGAGTCGAGTTTAGCTTCCACATGTTGAGCAGAAGATGCACCAACAGCACGGCGGTAGGCAGAGACCATCGCTGATTCAATTGCCGAAACGACAATATCTTTGGCAAGTTGTTTTTCTTCCAACACTTCATTAAAAGCTAACGCGAATTCATTTTTAGCCATACTACTTACTCCATTGTTCCTGTTGCATACAAGCAAAAAAGTGGGGGTGACCCACTTTTCGATGTCTTCTTTATGGGGTTTTCCGTCCGCTTGAGATTTTAGCATAGAGGCAGAGAAGGCGCAAGGGATAAACAAGCCTGCCGCCCAAAGAAAATATGTCCTTAACCCTGTCCCAATTCAGTATAAATCTGCTTCGTAGATTAAGACCCTGAGAGCATTTCTCAGTGAGTTAATTGTTTATGGTTTTCGGGAGCGGCTAATGGAATGGGCTTTTGTTACCACGAAGTCACGAAGACCCCAAGTCTCAAAGGTTTCTTGGTGACTTCGTGGCTTTGAGACTTTGTGGTTAACCCACGTGATTAGTCACTCCCGATTTTTATGTAATTACTTGTACACCTCTTTTTGCGCTGCTCCACTCATTCCGTAAATAAAGGCAAATGACCTAAAGATACGATATGCGCCCATTCGGCGGGATCACCTTCGGTCAGGATGGCCGCTTCTGCAGCCACATTGGCATTCGCCTTATCTAATATCATCCGCATCCCTTGTAATGTGGAGCCTGTGCTGATGACATCATCCAAAATAACCACATGCTTGCCTTGGATTAGTTGGCGGTCTTTTTCATCCAATATCAAAACTTGCGGCTGACCTGTTGTAATTGAAAGTGTTTCTGCTTTGAGCGCATCCCCCATGTAAGGTTTATATGTTTTACGCAAAACCACATACGGCTTCTTCGTTTCTACAGAAAGCGCATATGCCAGCGGAATAGATTTGGCTTCGGCTGTCACTAGAATGGCGTAATTAACTTTTTCAAGTTTTTTTGCAAGCGCGCGCGCGCTGGCTTGCACCAATTCGGTGTCACCCAGAATGTTCAAGACAGCGATTCGCAGGCCGGGCTTGACCTCAAACAAGGGCAGGTCTCGTTTTATCCCCGCGATCTCAATCGAATAGAATTCACGTTTACTCATGGATTTCCTCTGCTAGGGAAGTAGTTTTTACGCGTAAAGTTTATCATTAATTTTATAGAAAATTTGTGCTATACTGTGCCCATGCCGATCATCCGCGCTTCTGAAATTGGAAGTTACCTGTACTGCCGCCGCGCCTGGCATTATCGCAAACAAGGTGTGGAATCGGAGAATCAAACCGAACTCGCCGCAGGCACCGAATTACATAGCCAGCATGGACGTAAAGTCTTCGCCTCGTCTCTCTTGCGGATCTTTGGCCTGCTCCTGTTTCTTGCGGCAATTGTCCTGCTTGTGGCATATTGCACGGCGCAGGTATTATAGAAAAAGTTTTTAGGGATGACCATTAATAGGAAAAAATGTCCGAATTATTAAACCGCCTCGGCTATTTACAAACTCGTCGCGACAGAACGCCTAATTTGGACCTGGCGCGTGACCTTGCCGCGCGGAATGACAAAGCCGGCATTCGTGAAATTGCCGAAAACATGTGGAGCGAAAACAAAAATATTCACTGGGATTGTGTTCACGTCATGTATGAAATTGGCATCATTGACCCCAATCTTATTTCACAATACGCACAAGATTTCATAAAACTTTTAAAAAGCAAGCACAATAACATGGTCTGGGGCGCAATGACCGCGCTGGCCGAAATCGCCAAAGTCAACCCTGATTTTATCTTCAAGCATTTGGATGAGATCAAAAAAGCCAAGGAAGCTGGCTCGGTCATCACGATTGATAATTCTATTTCTGTGCTGGCATACACAGCTGCCGCGAAGGAAGAACACAACAAAGCAATTTTTCCTTGTTTGCTCAAACATTTGTCCACCTGCCGGCCCAAGGAAGTGCCGCAACACGCGGAGAGAACATTACCCGCTGTGAACGAATCCAATAAAGCCGAATTCATTAAAGTTCTCAAAAGAAGAAATGACGACCTTTCCGGCGCTGCCTTTACTCGCCTAGCTAAAATCATAAGGCTGGCAGAAAAAATCACTTAATTTCTCTTTCCTTATTCCTCCTTCCGCATTCATCATTTAGCCTTTCTCTTATGCTCTACCTCGCCCTTGCCCTGTTCATCTTTGCCCTCTTTTTCTTCCGCCAATCTTCAACCCAGCGGCAGGAAGCAGGCTTGCCCGGCGGCCGCATCATTTATACAGATACGCGCGGTTGGGGCAAAGTGGAAAAACCCCTTTTTTACTCCGCCCTGGAGTTGACAGGCAAGCCAGATTATCTTGTCCGGCAAAATGGGAAGATCATTCCCGTGGAAGTCAAATCAGGCCGCGCGCCAGACGCGCCCTATGATTCACATATTTATCAACTTGCAGCCTATTGTCTGTTGGTTGAGAAAACTTATGATACACGTCCGCCGTACGGAATTATCCATTACGAGAATCGAGATTTTGCCATAGATTACACGCATGAACTGGAGGAAGCCTTGATCGACCTGCTTGTGGAAATGAAACGTGACGAACATAAACCGCAAGTTCCGCGCTCTCATGAACAAGCTGGGCGTTGCGCCAAGTGTGGCTATAATAAGATTTGCGACCAAAGTTTGGCTTGAAAACAGGTCAAAGGTCAAAAGTTGCAGGATGAAAGTCAAAAACTTCAAATTTCAACCTGCAACTTTCAACATGAAACCTTCAAACTTTTCATCCTTCATCCTTCCTAATTCATCCTTTTTATTTTGCCCTTTCCTTTATAATTACCTCATTATGATGTCGGCTCCATTTATACCCAAACATCCGGTCATCACGGCTTACCCAAAAATGCCCGAGGCTTTTGCGGAAGCGGAAGCGATGGCTGCCTGCCTCAAAGAAAAAGGCATGGATGCGCCCTGCGGTTCCTTGTATGATGAAGGACTTCGCAAGCGTGTAAAAAATGGTGAGTTTGACATGCTCATTACTGTTGGCGGCGATGGCAGCGTTTTGCGCGCAGGTCACTTGTGCGCGCCCAGCAGTGTGCCGATCTTTGGTGTGAATCTTGGCAGGTTGGGTTTCTTGATCCAGGTCGATCGCAAGGAATGGCGCGGGTATCTTGATAAATTATTCAACGGCGAAGCCTGGATAGAAAACCGTATGATGCTGCACGCTGAACACATACGCGCGGGTGAAAGCCTCGGTAGTTCTAATGCTTTGAATGAAGTTGTTATCGCCCGCGGACAAAATCTTCGTCCGGTCCGATTAACTGCTTTGGTGGATGGGCGGCAATTAACCAGTTATGTTGCAGATGGGTTGATCGCCTCCACTGCTACAGGCTCTACAGCCTATGCCTTGGCCGCCGGCGGACCCATCCTGCCGCCTGAGTTACGTAATATTTTGCTCGTGCCAATTGCCCCGCATCTCTCTGTAGATCGCGCCGTGGTTTTATCAGAAGGATCTTCGGTCAGCATTGTTGTTAATAGTGAGAACTCTGTTCTAAGCGTGGATGGTCAGCCGCCGACCCCGTTGATGGAAGATGACCATGTGGAAGTGACTGCCGCCGATGTGACCGCGCAATTTGTCCGCTTCGGAGACCCGGGTTATTTTTATCGTAACCTGACCGCACATATGAATGAAAACTCTTTAGGATTTCCACGATGATTGAAACAGAGACCCGATCCACTTTAACATTTTGTTATGCTCACCCGGACCGCGAGACGACTCTGCGCTGTAAACGCTGCGACCGTTACATTTGCACTTCCTGTGCGGTGGCTACCCCTACAGGATATATGTGCAAGGATTGTGTGCGCTCCCACCAAAAATCATTTGATACCGCTGAATGGCACGATTATGCATTGGGATTTATCACGGCAGGATTTCTTTCAGCCGTGGCGGCGTTTTTAGTCAGTTTGATTGGCGGGATCGGTTTCTTTGGTTGGTTTCTTATTGCTGCGGGCGCGCCTGTTGCCTCAGCGGCAATTGCTGAAAGTGTACGTTTGGTTACAAGCCGCCGCCGTTCACGCTCCCTTTTTATAACTGTGAGCGCCGGGGTGATCATCGGAGCATTGCCCCTTATTTTGCTTCAGCTATTAAGCGCGAATCTCTTTGGCATCCTTTTTCAAATCATTTATCTGGTAATTGCCGTGCCGCTCGTCTATACCCGACTCTCCGGAATTCAACTATTTAGATAACCTATGCTTACTGAACTTCACATCCAAAATTTCGCTATTATCGATAAGCTCGATCTGCGTTTTGACTCCGGCCTGATCATCCTGACGGGTGAAACGGGCGCGGGCAAATCCATCATCCTCGATGCGGTTGTCATGCTCATCGGCGGCAAAGCGGACCCGACTTTTGTGCGCGCTGATTCAGACGCCGCATTTGTTGAAGCGGTGTTCCAGCTCAACGGTCCGGAAAAAGAAGCGGCGCACTTCATCCTCAACCGCGAAGAATTAATGGACGATCCCAATTATGTGGTGCTGATGCGCGAAGTC
>JANODZ010000281.1:0-1719 GCA_031412935.1 Anaerolineales bacterium | reverse complement strand
TATTCACCCTGCACATCGCATTCTGCGCTCGAAAATTTTCAACGTAATTACGGCTATCCCGATTACGAATCCCCACTGATCAAAAAAGAAGATCTTAATCATCTCGTGATCTATAAACATAAGAACATCGGGGTGGATGATATCGTCGAGCAGGAACTTGCGGCGTACCTGAACATCGTTACCGCGCTTGAAAAGTTAACCCACGAACAGTGTCTTGATCATGATCTTTTCCATCGAATTGCAGAGCATACCTATAAGCCGTACCGGCGCACCAGCCAGGAGATCATCCGCTGGCTTAAATCCATCGAGTCGGAATCCAAATAATTATGCGCGCACGAATTACATTTACAAAACAAGGCGCATTGCGCTACACCGGTCACCTTGACCTGCACCGATTATGGGAACGTGCCATGCGCCGCGCAGACCTGCCCCTCAGTTATTCGCTTGGGTTTCATCCACAACCGAAGATCAGCCTGGCGGCCGCCCTGCCATTGGGTTTCTCATCACTCGGCGAGGTATTGGATGTTCGCTTCAATGAAGAAATTCCCACCGCAGAAATTACATCTCGATTAAAAGATAACCTGCCGCCAGATATACAAGTCACAAAGGTCGAAAGCGTGGATGAGCGCGCACCCGCTTTGCAAACCCGGGTGCTCTCAGCGACGTATAATGTCCAATTAACAGAACCAGTTGACGGGTCCGATCTGATGCGCAAGGTAAAAGAATTGCTGTCATCTGAATCCCTTCCGCGTGGACGTCGAGGTAAACCCTATGATCTCCGTCCGCTCATAGAAGGTTTAACGGTGATCACAGAATCAACCGGAAGCATCCAGCTGCAGATGGCGCTTTCTGCGCGAGACGGCGCAACTGGCCGCCCGGAGGAAATTCTTAACGCGCTGGGTATTGAACCGGAATATACACGGGTGGAAAGAACACGTTTAATTTTTCAAGATTAATTACAACAAATGGAGAAACAAATGGCGTTTATCGTATCGTTAATATTTGGTTTCGTTCCCATGTTCTTTTTTGCCGCTTTTGTATTCTGGCTGGATCGCTACGAGAAGGAACCAAAAGCGCTGCTTGGCGCCGCTTTCTTTTGGGGTGTTGCCATCGCGGCCGGCGGCGCGTTTATTATCAATACAGCATTCGGCGTCGGCATTTATCTTTTCACAGGATCTGAACAGGTTGCTGAGGCGGGCACGGCTTCCATCATCGCGCCGATCGTGGAGGAAATTCTAAAAGGCGCAGCGGTCGCTATTGTTTTCTTCCTCTTTTACAAAGAATTCGACTCCGTTTTGGATGGCATCATTTATGGAGGAATAGTTGGTCTGGGTTTTGCCGCCACCGAAAACACGATTTACATCTACCGCAATGGATATCTCGATAGCGGCTGGAGCGGACTTTTCCTGTTAGCTTTCATCCGCGTGGTTCTTGTTGGCTGGATGCACGCCTTCTTCACCGCGTTTACGGGTATAGGCTTTGCGATTGCACGCACAAATAGGAACACTCTGATTAAGTTTGTTGCTCCATTTGTTGGGTTGGGTATCGCCATTTCGATACACGCTTTCCATAACACCTTTGGGGGTTTGATCGGAGGGATTGAAGGTTTAGCCATCGGCACCTTCGTAGATTGGATCGGCTGGGCGATTATGCTTGGCGTTATCATTTGGATGATCAATCATGAGCGCAATGTCATAAAAAATCAATTGCAGGCAGAGG
>JANODZ010000280.1:0-10619 GCA_031412935.1 Anaerolineales bacterium | reverse complement strand
GTTGAGGTAGTCGGGCTTGCACAGGCGCGAATCTGCTGCCAGTGAAAGGTAAAGCGGGTCACCGAGACTTAAAGACCAATCGCGCATGGCGCCTATTGTACGAGTGAAATGGCGGTTGGTCAAACGGGTATAATTTGGTTCGGTAGTTTGGCTGGTTCGATAGTTAAGTGGTCGTGAGTCGCTTCGTTAAATAGGACATGACCGCGAGGCTAGTGAATACAAAACTACCAGACTACAAAACCAGGAGACTAACAATGGCTGGACTTTTTTTTGAGGAATTTTCTATAGGACAAAAGGTTCACACGGTTGGGCGGACCGTGAGCGAGAGCGATATTTTCAATTTTGCCGGGCTGACAGGCGACTTTAATCAGATCCATACCAATGCTGTATTCGCCAGCAAGACCCAATTTGGGCAGCGCATCGCGCATGGACTATTGGGTTTGTCGCTCGCCACAGGCTTGATCATGCAGACGGGATTTCTGGAAGGCACAGTGCTTGCTTTTCGCGAAATCAGCGATTGGAAATTTATTAAGCCGTTTTTCATCGGGGATACGATCTCGGCCGAGTTAACGATTACAGAAACCAAGGCTTTGCCGCGCATTGGCGGCGGCGCGATCATTGCGGCGATTGTAGTGAAGAATCAAACTGATGAGATCTGTCAACGCGGTTCATTGAACCTGCTGGTGTTGAGCAAGCCGAAGTAAACCCATTATCCGCTGATTGCGCAGATTTAATAGATTTTAAAAATTGGCGCAATCGGCGGCATCTGCGGATGCATTAAAAATGAGCAATGACAATAACGACCGATTTCGCCGGATAATAAAATCAGAGGAAGAGACACAAGGGGAATATAAACCTGCGCCTGTTGACCCATCCTCCAAAGTAACCGACAACTATTACCGTCCCGCGCTGGATAAAGACAACATGCCTTTACCTCGCCGCGTAGATGAAACGGATAGGGAAGGCACACGCGTCACGCGCGCCGCGTATGAACCGACCTCAAGACACACCTCTTCACAACCGCCAAGATATATACCGCCGCAACCCAATTATTCCATCAACTGGCGCGGAAATATGGGATGTTTCTTGCGCGGCGTGATCGGGATGGTTTTCATGGCGGTCATATTTGGCTTAGGTGTTGGCTCCTATATTGTTTTTCAATACTACTCCATCGCAAGCACACTTCCTGATGTGGGTGACCTCCGCAATCGCGCCTCACAATTTGAGACCACTCGTATTTTAGACCGCAATGGGCAGGCATTATACGAAATTCTTGACCCGAACGCCGGCCGTCGTACTTATATTCCGATTAAGGAGATTTCACCAAATCTTGTCGCGGCCACCATCGCAACCGAAGACAAGGAATTCTATAGCAACCGCGGATTCGACCCAGTCGCCATCATCCGCGCCTTGTGGAAAAACTATGTCACGGGGGGGCAAGGCGGCGGCGCTTCAACCATCACCCAACAGTTGGCGCGCGCGCTGATCCTTTCTCCTGAAGAGCGCAGTCAACGCACAGTGACACGCAAAGCGCGCGAGATCATCCTTGCCGCTGAAATCACGCGTCGTTATACAAAAGACGATATTCTCGAACTTTATCTGAACGAGATCTATTATGGCAATCTTGCTTATGGCGCAGAGGCAGCGGCCGAAACTTATTTCGGCAAATCTGCAAAAAACCTGACAATGGGCGAAGCCGCCTTCCTGGCCGGCTTGCCGCAATCACCCGCTATTTATGATATTTACACAAATACAGATGCCACACTGATTCGCCAGCAGCAAGTGTTGGTGCTCATGTTCCAATTGAGTTCGGATCAAAAGTGTATTAAAGTAAGCAACAGCGCCTCACCCATTTGTGTCGATCCGTTAGTGGCTACCCAAGCCGCAGACGAAATGAAAACCTATACATTTCGCCCGCCATCATTCGATGCCAAATATCCACATTGGGTTAACTTTGTCCGCTCACAACTTGAGGCGCAATATGACCCGCAATTAATCTACCGATCCGGCTTTGTGGTGTACACCACCATTGACCCTGTTTTGCAGGATAAAGCGCAGGAATTCGTCAGCGCTCAGGTTGCCTCGCTGGTGGATAACAATACCCATAACGGCGCACTGGTTGCCATTCGCCCTTCGACAGGCGAGATTCTGGCGATGGTCGGCTCACCTGATTTCAACAATGACGCGATTTCAGGACAGGTCAACATGGCCACCAGCCCTACGCGTCAACCGGGTTCATCAATCAAGCCTTTTACCTATGTCACAGCTTTTGAAAAAGGCTGGACTCCCGCCACGCTCATTTGGGATGTGCCCACACAATTCCCTGATGGTATAAATCCGCCTTATGAGCCGAGAAACTACGACGGTAAATTCCATGGCGCAATGACCGTGCGGACCGCACTCTCCAATTCATTTAACATACCTGCCGTTAAGACTTTGGAATTCGTCGGCATTTATGATGATCCAAACACACCTGAAAAAGAAGGCATGATCGCCATGGCGCAAAGACTTGGCATTACCTCGCTTACGCGTGATGATTACGGCCTCTCGCTCACACTCGGCGGCGGAGATGTCAGCCTGATCGATATGACCTCGGCCTATTCTGTTTTCGCCAATGGCGGTCAACGCATGCCGCCAGTCGCCATTCTCAAGATCACTGACTTTGCAGGGAATATTATTTATGAATATAAACCGCTGGCCGGCGAACAGGTCATCCGCGCGGAACATGCGTATCTTATCTCATCCATTCTCTCTGATAATAATGCGCGTTCGTTAATGTTTGGATCCAACTCTCTGTTAAATTTATCCTTTCAGGTCGCGGCGAAAACAGGCACCACCAACGACATCCGCGATAACTGGACCATGGGCTACACACCCGACCTGGTCAGCGGTGTGTGGATCGGAAATGCAGATTACACCCCGATGGTCAACTCATCCGGCTTGAGCGGTGCAGCCCCGATATGGGCACAGTTTATGGAATTTGCCGTGCCTTATCTCACCAATGGCTCGCCGACTCCGTTCAATCGTCCAGCGGGCATTGTTGATAAAATCGTGTGTAAACTTTCAGGTACCGAGCCATCCAATATGTGCGGATCGCAATATACGGAAATCTTTGCTTTCGATCAACTTCCATTGCCAGCAGGCTTTGACCTCGTCCGTCGAATAAAAATTGACTTATGGACAGGTACTCAGGCTTCCGATGTTTGCAAAGGCCCAAATGAACAAGCCATTGTTTTGAATGTTTCAGATAAATGGGCGCGCGATTGGCTGGAGACTGGCGCTGGACGCGATTGGCTTGAAAAGAACGACCTGCCGCTCAACCCGCACTTTGCACCCGATAAAGAATGCGGCGCGAATGATCCTCAACCGATCATTGAAATTAAGCTCAATGACGCCGAAACCATCACATCCGCCATGCTGGATATCAAAGGTTCCGCAGCCGCACAGGATGGTTTCAAAAAATGGAAACTTGAATATGGCGTGGGTCATGCCCCGGCCACATGGTCAGTCTTAATTGAAAGTAATGTCGCTGTTGAGAATGGAACACTTTACTTATGGAATTTATCCAATGTCCCAAATGGAGTCATCACATTACGCCTGACGTTGATCGGGGATAAAACTGAAGTGGAAAAACACGTCACCTTTAATCTCAGCCTGCCGACTCCCACCGTGCCACCGGCCACGCCGACCCTTACTGTGACTCCTGTTCCCATTATTCCTCCCACCCAGACATCCGCGCCAACTGACACGCCAACAGAAACGCCCACCGAAACTCCAACCCAAACCCCGCCCTAATGGGATTGCCAAACTCTCATTCATGGGATTGAAGTAAAGTTGAGGAAATTGTCAGATCAAACACAACCAGTTCAAGGCGTCTGCGAAGCGGACTTGCTTTTAAACTCAAAGACTCTTCACTATTAACAACCCTTGACGTGAACCCCCATCGAGCGTATAATCTGCCAGTTGGATCTAAAAATCGAGTTACTTACAGCAAGCGCTTGAGAAAATCTTCTCGAAGCGCTTGCCTTTGTTTGTCTCTGCGTTAAGTCGGCTACACGCTGCACAGAGAAAGCCCAAATCGAACTCTAATTTTTGAGGAGAGTACCCAGTGGAAACTAAGGGACTGACCGCACTCCGTATCAGCCTTGCCTCGCCGCAAACGATCATGTCATGGTCGTATGGTGAGGTGCTCAAACCCGAAACAATTAATTATCGCCGCTTGCGGCCAGAGAAGGACGGGTTATTTTGTGAAGCCATCTTTGGCCCGACACGCGATTGGCAGTGTTATTGCGGAAAATATAAAAACCCGCGCTACAAAGGCATCACTTGTGAAAAATGCGGTGTGGAAGTTACTCGTTCTGCGGTGCGTCGTGAACGTATGGGCCACATCACACTGGCCACACCTGTCGCGCATATTTGGTATACCCGCCGCATTCCCTCTCAAATGGGCATGCTGCTGGATGTATCACGCCGCAACCTGGACCGGGTGCTTTACTTTGCTCAATATATCGTCACCTACGTAGACGAGGAAGCCCGCAAGAAAGCGTTGGCGCGTCTTGAAGATGAAATCACTGTCTCCGAGCGCGAACAAGCTGCGGGCATTAATGCCAAAATTGCCGAGATCAAAACCAAACGTGATAAGAAGATTGCTGAGCTCAAGCAAAAACAAGCCGCACTTGAACAGGGTTACGATGAAGGCATCGCAGAGCAAATGGACCCCATTATCAAAGAAGGTCAAAAACTCGAGAAACAACTTCAAAGTCAAATGGGCGAACAAGCCAAGAAAACCATCATCTTTGAACTGACCGGCGAGAAGATCATTGATGCGGATGATAAGGTCAACAACAAACACATTACCCTTATTCAAAAAGGCGTTCAAAAGAAAATGGAAACGCTTGAGAATGAATTAAAGGATAAGAAACAACGCGAGCTCGAAGCGCTCAAAACCCAGTCTGCCGCTTTCAAAGCGCAAGCCGATCTGGAAATGGAAGCCATGCGCAGCGAACTTGATAATGAAACCAATGATTCATCCAACAATTCCTCGCGCCTGCGTGACGAACTGCTGGATTTGCGCCCTTTTACATTTCTCAGCGAAATTCGCTATCGCGAACTCAAACAGCGCTGGGGACAGGTCTTCCGCGCCGACATGGGCGCCGAGGCCTTCTTCGACATTCTCGAACGTCTTGACCTCGAGAAGTTGTCCGAAGAACTGTGGCATGAAGTCCGCACTACCAAGAGCAAGCAGAAACGCAAGAAATCCACAACCCGTTTGAAGGTCGTGGAAGCCTTCCGCCGCTCCGGCAATAGCCCGGCGTGGATGATCCTGACCGTTCTCCCGGTCATTCCTCCCGACCTGCGCCCCATGGTGCAGTTGGATGGCGGCCGTTTTGCGACATCCGATCTTAATGATCTTTATCGCCGCGTGATCAACCGCAATAACCGCTTAAAAAGATTGCTCGAGCTTGGCGCGCCGGATGTGATCATCCGTAATGAGAAGCGTATGCTGCAAGAGGCCGTCGATAGTCTGATTGACAATTCACAGCGCGGCAAGGCACTTTCACGCCGTGGCCGCCGCGAACTTAAATCTTTGAGCGATATGCTCAAAGGCAAGAAGGGACGTTTCCGCCGCAACCTGCTTGGCAAGCGCGTGGATTACTCCGGTCGTTCGGTGATCGTGGTTGGCCCGCAGTTAAAATTAAACCAGTGCGGTCTGCCCAAGAGCATGGCGCTTGAGTTATATCGTCCATTCGTGATCGCGCGCCTTGTGCAAAACAATTACGCCGCGAATGTCAAAGGTGCGCGCCGCTTGATCGAACGCAACCGGCCTGAGGTCTGGGAAGCGCTCGAAGGCGTGATCGGTGATCGTCCTGTTATGCTGAACCGTGCGCCTACCCTGCATCGCCTTGGTATTCAGGCCTTTGAACCCATCCTGATCGAAGGCTCTGCCATTCAATTACATCCGCTCGTCACCACCGCTTTCAACGCGGACTTTGACGGTGACCAGATGGCTGTCCACGTTCCGCTTTCACAAAAAGCCGTGGCTGAAGCGCGCAATCTCATGCTTGCTTCCAGAAACCTGCTCAAGCCCGCGGATGGTGAACCGATCATCTCCCCATCTAAAGATATGGTGCTTGGTGTGTATTACCTGACCATGGAAAGGAAGACCGATCATCGCGGGGATGGCCGTGCCTTTGCAGATTTTGACGAAGTGGAGCTCGCCTATGCTCTCGATCAGGTGGACATCCACAGTGAGATCAAGTTCCGCGCAAAGACCTGGTACGATGACAAGAATGATCGCCTGCCTGAAGCTGAAACACGAATCATCAATACCACTGTCGGCCGCGTATTGTTCAATCGTGTTTTGCCTGAACAAGTGCAATTTGTCAATCAAAAACTTGATAAAGGCGGCGTGAAAGATCTGATCGCAGAAGTATATGAACTCTGCGGACAGGAAGTAACCACTGATGTGGCTGATGCAATAAAGAGTATTGGCTTTGAATACGCCACGAAATCCGGCACCACCCTTGCCGTTGCGGATATTTCCATCCCACCCGAACGCAAAGGCATTATTGACGAAGCGCTCAAAGCCGTCGAAGTGGTTCTGCGTGACTTCCGCCGCGGTTTGCTGACTGAACAGGAAAAGAATGAGCGTGAGATCCAGATCTGGCAGGAAACGACTGAACGCGTGGGGGTTGCTGTCAGAAAGCACATGGATCCCGATGGTAACCTCTCCATTATGGCCACCTCAGGCGCGACCAAAGGCGGTTTCTCGACCATTTCTCAATTGGCGGGTATGCGCGGTTTGATGGCTGATCCTTCGGGCCGCATCATCCCGATGCCGATCCGCTCCAACTTCCGTGAAGGGCTTACGTCACAGGAATATTTCATATCTACACACGGTGCACGCAAGGGTCTTGCGGATACAGCTCTGCGGACGGCTGACGCGGGTTATCTAACCCGTCGTCTGGTGGATATTGCGCAGGACATCATCATCAACGAACATGACTGCGGTACGCACGAAGGATTATGGATCCGTAAAACAGACGATGTGGCGGGTCAATCCATTATGAGCCGCATTTATAGCCGTCTTCCGGTTGAGCGCGTGCTTGACCCCAAGACAGGCGAAGTGCTTGCGGAATACAATGATGTGATCACACACGATCTGGCGCGCAAGATCGCCAATGCCGGTGTAACCGAAATGAAAGTCCGTTCGCCGATGACCTGTGAACTTTCACATGGCATCTGCTCAAAATGTTATGGCATTGACCTTGGCCGCGGAGAAATTGTGGAACTTGGCGCCGCGGTAGGTATCGTGGCTGCCCAATCCATCGGCGAGCCTGGCACACAATTAACCCTGCGCACTTTCCATACCGGCGGCGTTGCCTCCAGCGGCGCATCAGATATCACAACAGGGTTGCCGCGCGTGGAAGAAATCTTCGAGGCTCGAAAAATGCCAAAGGGCGAAGCAGTTGTCGCTGAGATCAACGGCATCGTACACATTCAACAATCTGAAAAATACGCAGATATGCGTGAAGTTCACATCGAACATACAGAAATGATCCATGATGAATATGCCCTGCCTGAAGAATGGAAGTTCGTCGCAAAAGATGAAAGCGAGGTTCAAGCCGGCGATGTCCTCGCAAACAAAGATAAAGCCACCATCACAGCGCAGCACGCCGGCAAGGTAGCTGTGGAAAAGAAAGACCGGAAGATCATTGTTTCCTATGAACAGCGCGAAGCAGTGGTTGAAGACATCCCCACAACCTCGCGCTTGCTGATCAAAGAAGGCGCGCATGTAGTGGCGGGTCAACCCTTGACAGAAGGCTCGCTCAACCCGCATCGAATTCTGAAGATCCAGGGTCGTGATGCCTGCCAGATGTATCTCATGACCGAGGTACAAAGAGTTTATCGTTCACAGGGCCAGAATATCCACGACAAACATTTTGAGGTTATTATCCGCAAGATGTTGAGCAAGGTACAAGTTACCAGGCCCGGCGATACCAAATATCTGCCTGGTGACGCAGTCGATCGGCTTGAGATGCGTAAGATCAACGAAGGCCTGCTGGCTGAAGGCAAACATGCCGCACGATCTCAAGAAGTCCTGCTCGGCGTGACGAAAGCTTCGCTCAGCACAGATTCATTCCTCTCGGCTTCCTCATTCCAACACACCATCAAAGTGTTGGCAAGCGCGGCCATCGGTTCCACGACCGACCCGCTCTTCGGGTTGAAAGAGAATGTGATCATCGGCAAGCTCATCCCCGCCGGCACTGGTTTCATCCACGGCCGTTTCGCAGATACAGAAACCGTTCACAACGCCACCCAGTGGTCTAATCTCCCGGATATGGGCACGATCAAATAAGAAACTGAAAATATCATTCTACAAGTGCGACCCGCAATGGTCGCACTTGTTGTTTAAGTGGATCACGCATAATGGGAGTGGCTAATCTCGCGGGAAAACCGTTTCAAATCGACTCGGCGGCTGAAACAGCTTCTGTGAAAGTCTTTTGGCTGGAAGAATGGTTCATTGCTTCAGCACAGACTCTGGCGTCAAAAGGGTATAAAATAGGCTTGCATAAAAAATATCTGGCAAAAGGCTGGTTGATCTGGATTAAATAATATCGATCAAAGGAACAAGCGCACGGGATGGAACGTCTAAAAAGGCGTTGTGGTTTTTTAAGCAGCACAAAACGAATGAAGTCTCTTTAGACCGAGGAAAATTATGTTACATCCTTACAGAATATATGTACCCGTAACAATTTTATTACTCGCCGGTTTGGCATGTTTCACACCCAGCCTCAATGCCCCTGACATTGATCAGCTCAACACATACGCCGCACAGACTGTGAATGCCCTGCCTACACAGAATACAATCCAAGCATCGCTCCCGCCTGTATTGGAAGCGACATCAACTTCTACTTTCATACTCGAACCGTCCACTTTTTCAGCGGCCTTGACCTTTACACCCACGCTAGGCTTAACACCCACGTTTACTTTATTTCCCACACCTCTTACTCCATTAATCAGCGTTTCGGTGCCAACCAATTGTCGCAGCGGACCGGGCAAAGTATATGACAGGGTAGGCGCTTTATTGGTCGGGGAAGTAGCCGAGGTTTTTGGACGGGAAGCAACGAGTAATTATTGGTATATCCGCAACCCGGAATCAGAGCCGGAATTTTGCTGGGTATGGGGAAAATATGCAACGCTAACAGGACCCGCTTTGTTTATGCCGGTGTTTACACCTCCTCCAACGCCAACCGCCACATTAACTCCATTGGCATCATTGACCCCTACACCCTCTCCTGCTTTCCAAGCTTATTATGCAGGAATGGATACGTGTAATGGCAGCTGGTGGATGGAGTTCATATTAAAAAATACCGGCTCGATCCCGTTTAAATCCGTGAATATTTGGGTTAAAGATACATTCAGCGGCATTGTGGTTGTAAACCTTGCGGATGGATTCACAAACCTGGATGGCTGCCTGGCAAAGACTACGAAAAATACACTTGGGCTGGGTGACACTTATCTAATTAGCGCACCTGCGTTCATCTACGATCCGACGGGGCATGAGATTAAGGCGATACTTACCTTATGTTCTGATACGGGTCAAAAAGGAATATGCGCAACGAGGAATATTGATATCACACCATAAAAAAGGCGGAGCGATGCCGAACGTGCAGTTGTCCGCGTTAAAAAATTCTAACTTTGAGAAAGCCAGAGCGATTTTAATAAATACCCTTGACTCTCTTTCACCTTGCATGATAAACTCACGTCCGCTTGAATTAAAGCAAATCTAACGAAAGGAGCGCACGCCAATGTTTATGAACAAGTTTTATCTCGTTCCATCATTCATCAGCAAAGCTGGTGTTGATTCTCGCAGTGCGCCTGTTCGTCGTTAGACTGACTTAATTGTCTTACGGCCACAGCGCTCAGGCGACCCGTGGCCGTTTTTTTATTTAATGTTTGGCGGCTATGGGTTAATCACCGATAGCCGTTTTTTATTTGCTCACTTTTTTGTTTCCCCTCCCTTGGGTCATTGTGCCCGTAGGGTAGAGGGTATTTGGAGGAAACCATGTTAGATATACAAACTCAATTATTCGACGCGCAGGATGTCCGTTTTGGGCCAATTGACCACGAAACGCATCCCGAGATCGAATCCAAATGGACGCACGACGCCGAATTCATGCGCCTGTTGGACTTGAAACCTGCCCGTCCGCTTTCACCTGCAATGGTGAAGAAGCAATACGAAGCCATCGAAAAGGATATGGATGAAGGCAAAAATTTATTCTATTTCACCATCCGCGCCCGCGAAGACGACCGCTTGATCGGCAAGGCGATGATCGAATGGGTAGACTGGACGAACGGAAATGGCTTTGTCCGCCTCGGCATGGGCGCGGCGGAAGATCGTCGTAAAGGCTATGGTTCACAGGCATTAAGTATGCTTTTGCGCTATGCCTTCGGTGAATTAAATCTCTATCGTGTCACAGCGGTTGTGCCTGCTTACAGCGACGGCGCGCTGCGTCTCTTTCAGAAGTTCGGTTTTATGGAGGAGATTCGCAGACGGCAGGCACTGAATCGTGACGGTCAATTTTGGGACCTCGTCTCTTTCGGCTTGTTAAATG
>JANODZ010000279.1:0-4395 GCA_031412935.1 Anaerolineales bacterium | reverse complement strand
CGCGCCGATTCGTGCCCCAGATTGCGCTGCGATCTCAAGGTTGCCGGAGACAAAGTCTGCATGCAGGTGGGTGTCGAGGACATGTGTCAGCTGAACCCCATGCTGATGGGCGGCGGACAGGTACCGGTCCACGTCGCGTAGCGGGTCTATCAATATCCCCTTTTTTGTTACATGCGACCCGATCAGATATGCAGAATTACCGAGACCTGTATCCACAAAGGGTTCTATAAAATAGTCGGGCATAATGGAGCAATTATACTGCTGTATAATTTGGTCACGCTTAATAAGTTAAATAGGGAGTTGCTGATCTCTTGGGCTGGCCGCGCCCCAAGACTCAAAATGACAAGCCTGCCGATTGTGATATATTCAAATTAGAAATGGCTGACATTTCTTATGCAACAAGGTTAATCAACATAAGGTTTATCCAATGACTTCTAAAAATGTTCGCAACCCCGGCACGCCTCTTGACCTTGACTGGGTGATGGGCGCGCACGTCAACAAGAGCGCGGTGGAACGGCGCGTCGAGTCCCTGCCCAAGCGGCGAACCATTAAAAAGGATTGGCAGGCGGCATGGCTTTTACGCGCCGTCACCAATATAGACTTGACCACGCTCGCCGGCGATGATACGCCCGGGCGGGTAAAAAGATTATGTGCCAAAGCGAGAAATCCCGTCCGCCAGGATATGCTCGAAAAACTCGGTCTCGACGGAGAAAAAATCACTGTCGGTGCGGTCTGTGTTTATCCCAACCGTGTTGCGGATGCAGTGCTGGCGCTTCAAGGCTCTAACATTCCAGTTGCTTCTGTAGCGACGGGTTTTCCTGCGGGACAGACTCCCCTGCCGCAGCGCATCGGTGAGATCGAACAGGCCGTCGAAGCCGGCGCAAAAGAAATTGACGTGGTCATCGCCCGCAATTATGTGTTGACCGGCGATTGGGGGGCGATGTACGACGAACTTCAACAATTCCGCAAAGCCTGCGGCGACTCACATATGAAGACCATTTTAGCAACAGGTGACCTTGGTTCACTTAAGCAGGTCTATCAAGCCAGTCTTGTGGCGATGATGGCAGGCTCGGATTTTATCAAGACATCCACGGGCAAGGAAACGGTCAATGCCACTTTGGAATTTAGTCTGGTGATGACACGTGCCATTCGCGATTATCTCGAACGCTTCGGATACAAAATAGGATTCAAGCCCGCCGGCGGGATCAGCTCCGCGAAGCATGCGCTGGCATGGCAGTCTTTGATGAAGGAAGAACTCGGCGATGAATGGTTGAAGAATGACCTGTTCCGTATCGGCGCGTCCTGCTTATTAACAGACATCGAGCGGCAGTTGTATCACTTCATCACAGGTCACTACGCGGCGAAACATCATATGCCGATGGGATAAAAACGGTTTAACACGAAGGACACAAAGGGCACAAAGGTTTAAAACCTTAAGACTCCCTCCTTCGTGTACTTAGTGCCCTTTGTGTTTAAAGATCTGGAGTTCTTATGAGCAAACTACTTGAAATCTTCAAAACCATGGAATACGGACCTGCGCCCGAAGCGCCGGATGCTGTCAACGCGTGGCTGAGTGATCACAACCGCAAATTCGGTCTGTTCATCAACAACGAGTGGGTGACGCCGAAGGGTGCGAATTTTTATCCGTCGGTGAATCCATCAAACGGGGAGTTGTTGGCGGAGACCACACAGGCTGGACAAAAAGAAGTGGATGCGGCTGTCGCGGCGGCGCGTGTGGCATTCAAGACCTGGAGCAAGACTCCTGGTGTAACTCGTGCGCGTTATTTGTATGCGATTGCGCGCAATCTTCAGAAACATTCGCGCTTGCTGGCGGTATTGGAATCAATGGATAATGGCAAGCCGATTCGTGAATCAAGAGACATTGATGTGCCTTTGCTGGCGCGTCACTTTTACTATTATGCGGGCTGGGCGCAGTTAATGGAAACCGAACTGCGCGATTATCAACCTGTTGGTGTGGTCGGGCAGATCATCCCGTGGAATTTCCCGCTGCTCATGCTGGCGTGGAAGATCGCGCCTGCGATTGCGATGGGCAATACTGTGGTGCTCAAGCCCGCTTCGTACACGAGACTCACAGCTTTGTTGTTCGCGGAGATCGTCGCCGAAGCGGGACTTCCCGCGGGCGTGATAAACATTATTACAGGAAACAGTAAAGCAGGCTCAATGTTGGTCGAACATCCCGATGTGGATAAGATCGCGTTCACGGGTTCAACCGATGTCGGGCGCACGCTCCGTCATCAGACCGCTGGCTCGGGCAAGAAACTGTCGCTCGAGTTGGGTGGCAAGAGTCCATTCGTCGTGTTTGACGATGCCGATTTGGATGGAGCAGTTGAGGGCGTGGTTGATGCGATTTGGTTTAATCAGGGTCAGGTCTGCTGCGCCGGGTCAAGGCTCATTGTTCAGGAAAATGTCGCGGCGAAGTTTATCCAAAAATTAAAGAATCGCATGGAGCATTTGCGCGTGGGCGACCCGCTCGATAAAGCAATTGACATGGGCGCGATCGTTGATCAGTCGCAATGGGACACGATCGATGGCTGGGTGAAGACGGGCATTGCCGAAGGCGCTGAATGTTTTCAGCCGAATATCACGCTGCCAGAAAAGGGTTTGTTCTATAAGCCCACCCTTCTTACAGGTCTCGACCCCGCCGCCGCAACGGTGCAGGAAGAGATTTTCGGACCTGTGCTGGTGTCGCTTACTTTTAGAACGCCGGGCGAAGCCATCGAACTTGCGAACAACACGCGCTATGGTCTCGCCGCAAGTGTCTGGAGCGATAACATCAACCTCGCGCTCGATGTCGCGAGCAAGATCAAGGCGGGTTCGGTCTGGGTCAATTGCACCAATCAATTCGACGGCGCTTCGGGCTTCGGCGGCTATCGTGAGTCGGGCTATGGGCGCGAAGGCGGACGTGAAGGTCTGTTTGAATATTTAAGACCGGCATGGATGGATCGTCCACGCCCGGAGTTTGTACTGGATGAAAAGAAGAAGTGGGGCGAACACATTCCAGCGCGTCCGACTCAGCCGACAGTTGATCGGGCAAATGGACATTCACTTCCACTGGTTGATCGCACTCCGAAGATGTACATCGGCGGCAAGCAAGTCCGCCCGGACGGTGCATATACCTTGAGTGTATTGAGCGCGAAAGGAAAATTTGTCGGGCAAGTTGGTGACGGGAATCGCAAAGATATTCGTGATGCAGTCGAAGCCGCACACAAAGCGCGGACATCGGGCTGGGCGATGCGCCACGGATACAATCGATCGCAAATTTTATATTTCATCGCTGAAAATCTCGATGCCCGCAATGCCGAGTTCGTCAAACGCATTGTCGAAATGACGGGACGCACGCAAAAGTCCGCGAGTGCCGAAGTGGACGCGTCCGTTGAAAGATTATTCACGTACGCGGCATGGGCTGATAAATACGGCGGCACAGTCCAAGAGACCACCCTGCGCGGAATCACTGTCGCGGTCAATGAACCGATGGGTGTGATCGGCATTGCATGTCCCGATAAATATCCATTACTTGGATTTGTCTCGCTCATGGCTCCTGCGATTGCAAGAGGGAACACAGTGGTGATGATTCCAAGTCAAAAGTATCCATTATCGGCAACTGATTTCTATCAGGTGCTCGACACGTCCGATGTGCCTGGCGGCGTGGTCAACATCGTCACAGGTGACCGTGACCATTTGGTCAAGACGCTTGTTCAACATGAAGATGTTGATTCAGTTTGGTACTTCGGCTCGGCGGAAGGCAGTTACCACGTCGAGAAAGAATCCACCGCGAACATGAAGCGCACGTGGACAGGCTACGGTCTGCCCCGCGATTGGCTTGACCGCGAGCATGGCGAAGGTCACGAGTTCCTGCACGAGTCCACTCAGGTCAAGAATATCTGGGTGCCGACGGGGGAGTGAGGAAGAGTAGATAATTCGATATTGGAGACTAGATGATTAGACTATGAAGTCATTGCGACTTCAGAGTCTTTTGTTGTAAGAAAATTAGCGCGCGCTCTTCCCTCTCCAAATCCGAACGGATGATACTAAATGATTATTCCAACTTTCAATTTCGGATTAGGGGAGGGCAGGGTGGGGCAGAATATCTGGGTGCCGACTGGGGAGTAGGGATTTGTAGAAAGTAGCGAGTAGATGATAAGACCTCCGAGAGTTGTCTCGGAGGTCTTGTATTTATAACTTTGCTATAGTTTCAGCGTGATTAGGAAAGTTATCTCTGATCAACCAAGCATGCTCTCAGACATCCGCCGAGCCGGACAAAAATAAAAAACCAATCAACAAAAGGCATCCTTGAAATTCCTTGACAAGTTTTGTCTGCTTTGGTATAGTTAACTTATTAGTTAACTATTATGACAAAGGCTAAAAACCCCGAAG
>JANODZ010000278.1:0-4023 GCA_031412935.1 Anaerolineales bacterium | reverse complement strand
TGATCGTCGGCGGCGCGGCTCGTACAGACTTGCTGGGACACGAGCATACTCATTCACTTGCGCGTGAACTGTATCACACGATCCATGAAAAATTTTTGAAACTGCCAGATGAAGTGAATGTTTTTCCCACGCATGGCGCAGGATCATTTTGCATCGCGCCGGCCTCATCAGAAAGATCCTCGACGATTGGGGTTGAACGCAGGACAAATCCGCTCGCCCAGCCGCAAAGCGAAGAAGATTTTATTAAACGCTCGCTGATAGGATTGCCTTCCTATCCCACTTACTATAAATATATGCGCGCCCTCAATCAAAAAGGCGGTAAGATTTTAGGCGGTGTGCCGCTGCTTAAACCATTGTCCGCGGGTGAAATTAAAATATTGACAGATGACGGGGCGGTTGTTTTGGATATCCGTCATCAAAAGGCATTTGGCGCCGGGCACATTCCCAACTCATACGGTATTCGAGTGGATGCGCCGCTGGTGGTCTGGGCGGGTTGGGTGATCCCGTTTGGAAGCAGGATCGTGCTCCTCGGAGAGTCAGCAGAACAACGCGCGGATGCGGCGCGGCAGCTCATCCGCATTGGATATGATGACCTTCTTGGATATCTTGATGGCGGGGTCGATGCCTGGGCGCGCGCGGGCTATGCAATTGAAACCACTCGGATGATGCACGTCAAGGAATTGCGTGAACGCTTGGATGAAGTCACACTTGTGGATGTGCGCCAACTTTCTGAATGGAACGCCGGTCACATCGCGGGCGCGATCCATTTTGAAGGCGGCCGCATGGCATGGGATGACCTGCCCTTCCCGCAAGATAAACCTTTGGCTGTCCAATGCGCCAGCGGCAGTCGTTCAATGATCGCGCTTTCTGTTTTAAATCGCCGGGGATTCCACAATGTGATTCAGGTGGAAGGCGGCATTAATCAATGGCGGTTAAATAAATTCGAAACAGTTCAAGATCACCCCACCCTTATCAACCTATAAAGGAATCTAAAATGACTTCACAAATCACTGTCCCAGCTTCTGATGAATACGCAACCTTTTATCAAGATTATGTTCAACGCGCAATTTCAAAAAAGGATATACTTGCGGCGCTGCCACAGCAAATTGTCGAAATTAAATCTGCGCTTGGAAAACTTTCTGATCAACAAGCCCGCTTCAAATTCGGACCCGCGGAATGGTCCATTAAAGAAGTCGTCGGCCATCTGAATGATGTCGAGCGTGTCTTCTCGTATAGATTGCTGCGCATTTCACGCAATGATGTCACGCCGCTGCCAGGCTTTGAACAGGAAGATTACGTCCGCGCGGCAAGGTTTGATAACTATAGCCTGAGCGACTTGATTCAAGAATTTGAATTCCTGCGCCGCGCCAATATCCTCGCCATCTCGAACATGACCGATGAGTCGATTGACCGGCGGGGGACCGCCAGCGGAGCAGCCATCAGCGCGCGGGCGCTGATCCACTTGCTGGTGGGTCATGTCGATCACCATATGGATAGCTTGAACGAGAAGTATCTGCCAAATATAAATTAAGAATCCCCTTGACATTTTAGAACAACTGTTCTAAAATCGGCTTACCTATTCAAATGGAGGTCGAAATGACTACTTATCGTCGTAATCTCGGAGATGGACTGGTATCGCTCTGGAACAATTTTATCCGCAACCGCAGGTTTAATCGCGGCGCGGCTTGGGGCATAATGATTCTCGGGGCGCTGTTGTCTTTTGAGGTCTTTAACTTCAGCACCACTCAATTTGCCCTGCGTGATATGCTCGGCGACTTGACCTTCGCCGGCATCCGCTGGGCAACCATCCTTGCGATCGCCTTTTGTGGAATTGATTTTGCCGGCATCGCCCGCATCTTCACTCCCGAGCAGGGCCGCGATGAACCCGCAGAAGTATATTATCTCTTCGGCGCCTGGCTGCTGGCGGCAGGCTTCAATGCCACGCTGACATGGTGGGGCGTAGCCGTTGCAGTTGCAAATAATGCCAATCTGCAATCCAGCCCGGTCATGAGCGCTGCGACACTACTCAAAGTTGTGCCGATCTTTGTCGCCGTGATGGTTTGGCTGGTGCGGGTGCTGATCATCGGCACATTCTCACTGGCAGGGGATCGTCTCTTTACCACAGCAGACAAACACCCGCAATTTAAAACAAACTATCAATCGCAGCCACAACCGCAGCGTCAATACAATGCGCCGCAACCACAGCCGCGTCCATCCTATCAGACTCAAAGTCAGCGTTCGATCAATCAACCTGCCAATCAGCCGATTCTGCGCCCTGCATCCCAGATCAATCGTCCGATAAATTCAAACGCAGGTTCTTTCCGTCCCTCTCCAAAGCCCGCTGTAACCGCGTCTCAACAAAGTTCATTTATTCCGCCGGAACCAACCTATCATCCTGTTTCATACAACGCTCGAACTTCTGATGACCGCCACTTTGATGCATAATGTCATTGCGAGGGCGTACTTCCCTGCACCACCCGCAGGGCAGGTGTGCCCGAAGCAATCTCGTGTCATTGTAGGATTGCTTCGGCGGAAATTCGCCGCCTCGCAATGACATAAAATTTTAAGAACATTTCAAGCTGGGTCTGATTGACTCAGAATAATGAGATAAGACATGCCCCGCGCTCACTCTACAAAAATAGTTAAGCACGCTACGCGAGCCGTACCCGAGCAAGAATATGGGAGCGACTCGCGTAGCGTGTCTGATTTTTTACTGATCCCGCTTGTGGTTATTTTCGTCAGCGCGTTATTAGCTTCTTTTGCCTGGAAACAAAACGTTCAAGCCGATGAATTGCCGCCCGTCGCTTCTGCAACCATTTCCCCCATCTTTAGAATGGAAGTACTTTATTGGGCTGACTCTATTTCAAACTGGGCGTCCGCAACGCAACTGGACCCGAACCTGGTTGCCACTGTCATGCAGATCGAATCCTGTGGAGATCCCTATGCAATATCCAGCGCCGGCGCCATGGGACTCTTTCAGGTGATGCCATTTCATTTTTATGCATCTGATGATCCTTTTGCCGCAAATACCAATGCCGCTCGCGGACTGGCTTATCTTGTCAAATCATTTGAAACCGCAAAGAGAGATGCGCGTCTGGCGATGGCTGGCTACAATGGAGGTATTGGCCTCATCACACGCGCCGAATGGACATGGCCAGATGAAACGAAAAGATATGTCCAATACGGAATGCCTATTTACGAAGACACGCGTAGTGGACTTGAATTTAGTCCAGCGTTGAATGAATGGTATGAAAAATACGGCGTGAGTTTATGTAAACAGGCGTATCAAAGATTAGGCTTGCCGTAACGCGAATTATCCACCAGCTTAATCCAAGTTGCCACCTTGCAAAGTCTGCGAAAAAAATTAACGCCAAGGCGCAGAGTCGCAAAGAAAAAAACATTAAATCTTAACGTCTTGGCGACTTCCCTGGCACCGCCCGCCACATCGCTTCGCATTCGCGGAGCGATGCCGAAGGGGCAGGTGTGCGTAAAAAAGCCCTGGTAAAACAGGTCAAATAACAAAGGCGGCAACTTGGATTACTTAATAACCCCCAGCCAAATTACAAAGGTCGTCCCTTTGCCTTCTTTTGATTCAACATGGATCTGTCCGCCGTGATGCTCGATGATCCATTGTGCGATCGACAAGCCCAACCCAAATCCGCTGGTGGTGGAGCGGGTGCGTGATTTTTCCGCGCGATAGAAACGATCAAAAATATGAGGCAGGTCTTCAGCAGGAATGCCCGGGCCCGTATCACGGATAATAATGCGTACCTGGTCACTTAATTTTGACAGGCTCAGGAATATTTCCCCGCCTTGCGGTGTATATTGGATCGCATTCGCAATTAAATTCAAGAGGACCTGCTTCAAGCGGTCACGATCTCCGATGACCATTACCTGATCAATTTCATTAAGATGCACATGCACCTTGGAACCCGCCAGGACACACTTTTCAGTAAAGACTTCGGTCAGTAACAGATCCAATTCGACTGGTTTTAATACAAGGGTAAGTTTGCCTGATTCCGC
>JANODZ010000277.1:0-3281 GCA_031412935.1 Anaerolineales bacterium | reverse complement strand
TATATCCTCGATCGTGAAGATATTATTATGGCAGTAGCTGAGAAGTATAAAAATCATCCACTTTACGGCGGTATTGGGCGGACGGTAAATGCCATTTGGCTCAACCGGTTTGAAGCAGATTTTTCTGCCTTGCGTGAGATCCTTGCGCGTATGCAGAAAGGCGGACTCATGGTGATTGCTCCTGAAGGTACACGTTCGAAAACTGCATCCTTGCAAGAGGGAAAGATGGGTGTCGCATTTCTCGCAAGTAAAAGTGGGTACCCCGTTTTGCCTGTGGCCCTAACCGGCACAGAGGATGAAGGGGTAATCTCCAATCTAAAAAGGCTTCGTCGTTCAAAGATAAAAGTTGTAGCGGGGGAGTTATTTTTTGTTGAAATTCCCAAAGGACAAGGACGCGAACAAGCCATGCGCGAAGCTACGGATGAAATTATGTGTCGGATTGCATCAGCGTTGCCCGAAAAATATCGCGGGTTTTATACAGAGCACCCCAGGTTAAAGGAATTGCTATCCAGCTGAGATTGCAATGTTTCGATGATTTTTTATAACACTAGGAATTTAATAAACCCCGCTGGTTGAATAAGGGAGATTCAAAGCACGATTGAATTTATTTTATGATCCCCTTTTATAATATGGAAAAAAATGTATAACTTACGCAAACTATTTTTACTCGATCCATCTATCACTTTTTTAAATCATGGTTCATTTGGCGCAACACCCAAGCCTGTCTTTGACGAATATCAGCGCTGGCAGAAGGAGCTTGAACGCCAGCCAGTGGAATTTTTGGGCAGGCGATTTACGAGCCTGATGGCTGATTCTCGTAAGGCGCTGGGCGCATACCTCGGCACGCATGCAGATAATTTGATCTATACTCAAAATGTGACGATTTCACTTAACATCGTCGCGCGTTCACTTGAATTGGGCGCGGGCGATGAAGTGCTTGCCAGCGATCACGAATATGGCGCGCTGGATCGCACATGGCGTTTTCTCGCAAGGGAACATGGGTTTACTTATATAAATCGGCCTGTTTCTTTGACTTCTAAACAAGCCTTCATTGACTCGTTTTGGTCAGGTGTAACCCCGCGTACGCGGGTTATTTTTTTGAGTCATATTACTTCGCCCAGCGCGTTAATTTTTCCTTTGGATGAAATTATCAAACGGGCGCGCCTGGCTGGGATCATTACCATCATTGACGGTGCGCATGTGCCGGGCCAAATTCCGCTTGATCTCGATTCCCTCGGAGCGGATTTTTATGGGGGCAATCTTCATAAATGGTTGTGCGCGCCGAAAGGCGCGGGCTTTTTGTATGCGCGGCCAGAGATGCAGCGCCTGCTCAAGCCGCTGGTCGTTTCGTGGGGTTATGAATCCATCACGCCGAGTGGCTCCACTTTTATAGATCAGCATGAATGGGCGGGGACGCGGGATGTCGCCTCGTTTCTATCCGTTCCCGCCGCGATTGAATTTCAGGCAAATCATAAATGGGATGACGTAAGAGCGGCATGCCATGAATTAGTGCACGACGCACAGACCCGCATCTGCAACTTAACCGGACTCGCTCCGCTTCACCCTGCGCAAACCGGCGATGATTGGTTTGCCCAACTCGCCGCGGCTCCGCTGCCAGCGGGTACGGACCCCGCCGTACTCAAATCGCGTTTGTATGATGAATATCGAATTGAGATCCCTGTTTATTCCTGGAACAATCTCAATTTGATTCGCGTTTCGATCCAGGGCTATAACACAAAAAAGGATGTAAATCATTTACTTAAGGCATTATTTAGCCTGATCGGAAATAAATGAGAAAACCCTAATCTAAAACGCAGCCTTTTCGTTCTGTAAGTTAACGGAATAATGTGTTATTTTTATTTCGGAGATTTGCATGAATATATACACAAACAGATTATTAATTGGATTTTTAACCGTATATTTCTTGAGTGCCTGTGGCCAATCAACTCCCACAGCGGATGTCTATGCACCGATGACTTCGGTTTTAGGCACGATGGTCGCTTCCTATTTCGGTACACTAACAGCTTTGCCGCCGCCGCTTACAAGCACGCCTGTGTCCACACAGTTGAAAATACCGTTTTCGACGAATACGCCGTTTTATATAAATACACCCCTTGCTTCATCTACTTTTGTCTACTACACAGCTGCAGCTGGCTCGCCGACACCCACTGGAACATTGATCACCCCAACGACCAATCCCGGCGCTTTGGCGTTGGGATGTAATAACCTTTACTTCATCCGCGATGTCAACATTCCGCCGGGGACAGTCTTTGGAAAAAACCAGGATTTTACAAAAACGTGGAAAGTTCAAAATAACGGTACCTGTGACTGGTTATTTCAATTTTCCCTTGTTCCAATAGGCGGCGAGACCTTTGGCGGCGGTAGTACGAAAATAAAAAAAGTGGTAAAAGTTAACGATTGGTCAGAGGTATCTGTGGAAATGACCTCGCCAAATAAGGCCGGCGCTTATACGAGTTATTGGCGCTTATCTAATGGGCACGGGTTGTTTGGCGCAACCCTTTCGGTATCAATCATCGTTTCAGCGCCGCCTGCTTCAACGCCGATTCCTGCTAGTACGAGTACGTCATCGCCTCAGCCCACAAACACCAATACACCGATTCCAACAGAGACTTCAACAAGCATGCCCACGTCAACATCAACACCTTAACCGAGATTGAAAATTGGACTGCCTCATGCGAAAATTCATTCACTGGTTGATCATTATTCCCGTTTTACTTGTATCCTTGAGCTTTTTCTCCTCAAAGGAAGTCTTGGCTCTCCCTTTATTACAGATTTCAATTACGACGCCCGGCCACTTAATTGACGTGGTAAATAGCTTGCGACTTTCTCATGGATTATCGGCGCTGACGGTTCACTCTGTGCTGATGCAGTCTTCTCAAACCCAGTCAGATTATATGGCCGCGACCGGGCAAGTTACACACACCCGCCCGGGCGGGATTACTTATACACAGCAACTACTCGCCCTTGGATTTCCCCTTGCGGGCGACCTTTCTCTGGGCGGCTTTCGCGCCGAAAATATTCTTATGGATTCAAATGTGCTGGTGTGGAATGGCGTCCCCGGCGCATGGCAGGATGCCGCCCATATGAACACCATGCTCTCACCGAATTTTACGCATATTGGCGCGGGAATATCCCAAGGAACGAATGGATATTATTACGCGGTCGACTGCGCCGCGTCCACGGGTTCCGGTGAAATGCCGAATGGAGCCTCTTTAATTCTCACGAGTATGCCTGCGGGATCGGTCCAGGCCGGCGTCAGC
>JANODZ010000276.1:0-5770 GCA_031412935.1 Anaerolineales bacterium | reverse complement strand
CCGCGAGCGGAGAGAGTTCGAGAAACGGCGCGCCGGGATCAAGCAGGCGTTCGATGCGTTCACGCACAAAAAGTTTTCCCTGCTCCTCATGGCGCTGACGATATTTCTCGCCGCCGCCCTGCCGCACAAGCGCGAGTCTTTTTTTAAGTTCACTCGCAAGGGCGCGGTTATGTTCTGCGTTGGCTTTGAATTCAGGAGAGTTGGGGTCGAGGGCGGAGGAGAGGGTTTCCATTTTTTAGTTGGGTGGTTTGATAGATAGTAATCAGTTATCAGTATTCAGTGTTTTGATGAGTCTAGCATAAAAAAGAGACGCCTGAAACCCTTTCACACCGCGAGTCTCCACTCACTATTCACTACTCACCGCTTTCCATCATCCAACCCTGTGATACCATTTTCTATATGAACTTCTCCCCCATCACCGACGACCTTGCGGAACGCATCGGCACCACTTCATCCACAGAAGACTACAACCAAGTGCGTGACCTCGGCGTGAGGCTGGTGATCAACATGCGCGTGGAATAAGTTACAGCTTTTGTTTTTTCACAACGTATTTCACATCTTCCAAATCCTTGAAATGTTCATCCTGTGTCCATAAGGTGGCGTTCCGTGACCGGGCAGTGGCAAGGATAATACTATCTGCCATTGGCAGTTTGAGTTCTGCTGAAAGTTTAGCGGCGCTTAGCGCAAGGGATACAGTGAGTTCAACAATTTCGCCTTGATGCATATCACTGACATGCTGCTGCGCTTCGCTTAGCCCGCTTTGTTGCAGGATTCGCTTGAACACTTCATAAATGCAAATGACTGGTACGATCAGATTCTTTGTGTCTTCAATGGCGGGCGCAAAAAAGCTGGCGTTTTCGCCCTCTGCAAAATACTCCAGCCAACCGGAAGAATCCACTACGTTCATACGCGGTCTTCCTCATCACGAAGAATTTCCGTATTAATTCCTTTTAGCGAACCACGCGCCTGCTTGATCGGTCTTACAGCAATGAACACTACTTGATTATCATAGACTAGCACGCGCATTTTTTGTCCTGGCTTCACTTGCAAAAGCCTGCGTGCTTCCAACGGAATGACAACCTGATATTTTTGAGAGACAGTCACAGCTTCCATACATTTCTCCTATCGATAGATAAATCGTTGAACGAATTATATCACCATTACAATTTACCTATTTCCGTGTGATACCATTTTCCATATGAACTTCTCCCCCATCAGCGCTGACCGGTCCATCGGCATGACACCTTCCACAGATGGTTACAACAAATTGCGCGGCATGCCACAATCTGCTCTGAAAGAGTAGACCCAAAGGGCGGGCTTGAAGCCGCTTCTACAAGTTACTCTCTAAAAATCCGCACATGCCTTCTAGGTTCTTTTCCATAGGAATGTGAAATCAACTCGGCGTTGCGCGCCAACTCGTGCTGTAATCTTCGCACCAGGGATGTGCCGGGGGGCAGATCCACCCAGCGCTCACCGTTGAGCACTGCGGAGATGGCTTGCTGTGTTTCATCACGCACGCCGTCCATGCTGTCGCGCGGATGCTGCTGCTCGCTGATATTAAACAGGTCGCCGAGGAATTGTTCCACTTGGGCCACAGTGTTTGCGCGCAAAACATAAATGGGCAGGCCGCGATGTTCGGCGTCCATCACTGTTTGTTCGCGGTTGCGATAATACGTCCGCAGGGTGACGAGCGCGTCGGCTTCACCAACATCGGTGACGATCGCCGCAGGCACGCCGAGTCTCTTCGCGGCTTGCGAGAGTCTGTTGCGCGCCACGCCATACGCAAACACGCGCACTGTTTGTAGAGGGGATGTCGGGATGGGCTGAGGAGTCTGCCTGGGTGTGGGACTCTGTTCCGCGATAACAGGAGCAGGCTGACGCGCGCGACGAGGCGCTTTTTCTACATCCCTCGCCTCCAATTTCGAACGTAGAACTGGCGCGGCTTTCTCGATCAGAATCTTGCCTTCGTCATCGCGTGTGCGCAATTCTGGCAGCACCGGAGCGCCGCGCAAAAGCGAATCCACAGAAGCGGATATATCGAGATGCACCGCGAATCGATCACGTGTTTGGATTTCGATCACGACATCAAAGGTTGGAGGTGAACGCCGCTCAAGCACTGTTTTCTGGGTGCCGCGTCGACGGGCTTCTTCATCTGAAAGTGTGACCGCTTCGATGCCGCCGATCAGATCGCTGAGCGTTGGGTTGAGTAAAAGATTATCGAGCGTCTGACCGTGCGCCGTGCCGATCAGCTGCACACCGCGTTCGGCAATCGTGCGCGCGGCAACTGCCTCAAGCTCGCGCCCGATCTCATCGATCACGATCACTTCGGGATTGTGATTTTCAACGGCTTCGATCATGACCTCATGCTGCATCATCGGCTGGCTGACTTGCATTCGGCGCGCCTTTCCAACCGCAGGGTGAGGCACATCCCCGTCGCCGCCAATTTCATTGGACGTATCCACGATGACGACGCGTTTATTTTCGGCGAGGATGCGCGCAGCTTCGCGCAAGAGAGTGGTCTTGCCGACGCCGGGTCTGCCGAGAATTAAAACCGATTTACCCGATTCAATGATGTCTTGAATGAGATCCACTGTGCCATACACCGCGCGGCCTACGCGGCAGGTAAGCCCGACAATGGCTCCGCGTCTGTTGCGGATGGCAGAGATGCGGTGAAGCGTACGTTCCATGCCCGCGCGATTATCCGCGTCAAAAGTGCCGATGCGTTCAGTGATGTGGTCAATTTCCGGGCGCGTGATCTCTTTTTCCACCAGGGTGATTTCGTTTTCTACAAAACGCGCATTGGGCACGCGGCCAAGGTCAATGACGATCTCGAGCAGTTTTTCGCTGTTGTTCGCCTTTTCGACCGCGTGACGGATAATAAGCGGGAGGACGTCGAGCAGGGCTTCGAGGTCGTCAGTAATTCGATGTTGAGTCATAGGGTTTTAGGGATTGGATGATTGGAGAGTAGGAAACAGGGATTGCCCATATTATACGGGAAATGACAGATTCGATTTGTCCCTTTTTAATGACACTACCATTTTAAGAGGGTCGTAACTTTTTCCCAATTCACGTTGGGCGAATCTTTCAATAGAAACAGTTTAACATTATTATATTTCACCCGCACATAATGATCCTGCGCCCAGCCGCTGAGTTTTTCAGTGCCGTAATCAAATTCCTCCACATAGGTGGGCAGCAGGGTCTGAATGGAATAGGTCAGGTCATGTTTATTATGGCCGGGGATGCTGTTCATGCCGAAGCCTGCGCTCTGACCTGAGACATCGGGCGGCAGGCTGGCAATATATTTATCCGATTTGCCGAGAAAATCTATCGCAACCCGATTCACATAATAGGGAAGAGTGCCGCCCCAAAAGACTCCGATCGTCGCGTTTTCATCGGTCAATTCGTTGATCGCAATGGCTGTTTCCACATGTGCCTGGGCATAATTATTTTGATAAGCGAGATCGATCAAAAGGAACTCACGTATAAAACGGGCATTAGCGCTATACAAGCCAATGATCGATAATGTGACAAGCGCAGTAGTAGCCGCGCGGTTGGATGCGCGGCTGAAAAACTCCGAGATTGAGAAAATAAAAATCACGAACAGAAGCGGCATGCTGGGAGCCATAATGCGCCAATAATTCCACGAGTCACCGCCCACGTAGATTTGATAAACAACCGAGATCAGAAAAAACCCGAACAGATATGCTTTTAATTTTGAGGACTTGAAAAATATGCCGATCAGGGAGATGACGATGATAAAGCCCGTTTCTATTAGAAATGGTTGAATAAATCCCCGGCCGTTCCGCAGTCTTTCATCAAGCGCCATGCCGACAAGTTTCAAGGTGTATGTGTTTGGGACAAACTCAGCATAATATAAATATCGGAACGTGAGCTGTCCAATTACAAAGAGTGAATATAGAACGCCTGCAAACACAAACCATTGCAAATATTTTTTGTCAAGTTTAAGAGTTGGGAGCAGGTAATAAAATGCGAGCGCGGCAAACAGCAGTGATTCGTTGCGGGTAAGGTGTGCCAGTCCAAAACTTATAGACATTAGCCAGAGATATTTCCCATCAAGTTTTTCTGTATATAAGATCGAGCAAAGCACACCCATGCTCAGCAAAAATGCCAGCAGGCCTGTTTCCATGCCCATTAAGGACCAGAAATTCAACGGGTAGTACAAGAGGATCACCAGGAAAAGTAAATACTCTGCAATATCATTTTTTCTTTGACTCAAGATCTGGAATATCTTCAATGTGGTAAAAGCCGTGGCGAGCATGAAGAAGATCCCCATTAATTGGATAACCAAAACAGCGTAACGCTTTTCAAATACGAGGGTCGTGATCGACATCACCAGCGTCATGAGCAGGTTGGTATATCCTTCCACGCGCTCGCCCACATTCCAGACCAGCCCATTCCCATGCGAAAAATTCCAGGCGTAGCGCATGGAGATCATGGCATCATCAAATAAATTGAAGTAGCGTCGTCCATCGCTTGCGGCATAGGAGGAATGATAAATGAACGCCAGAGCCCATCCAACAAAAAGCGCGCACAATAACAGGAACGCCCAATTCTTTTTTGTGTAGGTACGGATTTTTTCAGCCCTCATATTTTCTGCATTAGTTATATTATTTTCCCAAGCCAAGGGCTGGAATGGGTGGTATCTTCTCGTTAAATAGCCAGCCATCAAAAAACCCCGTCAACTCTTGTCCGCTGACTTCCCCAGCAACCGCAATGAAATCGTCGGTCGTGGCGTTGCCGCCTTTGTAGTGTTCAAAATAAGTTTGCAGGATCTCAAAGAAAACTTCATCGCCAGCCTCAAGACGCAGCGCGTGCAGTGTAAGTCCGCCGCGGACATATACACCGCCATTGAAAAGATCATCCGCGCGCGGGTTGCCGGGCGCAGGATAATATTGAGGGAATTGAATTACATCTGCATACTGGGATTTGATCCACTCATCCAGGGCATCCCGTCCGCTCGTATGCTCGATCCACAAGCCTTCGGAATAATTGGCAAAGCCTTCATTGAGCCAGATGTCGCTCCAATCCGCCACGCTGACACTATCCCCGAACCATTGATGTGCCAGTTCATGCGCAACGGTCAACTCTGTGCCTTCAATATCATTAACATCGATCATGTCCATGCCAAAAATGGAGAGGGTCTGATTCTCCAGCGCTGCCCCAAATTCTGTATTCATCACAAGTGCGCCGTACACATCAAAAGGGTAGGGACCAAATAGTTCGCTGAAATACACGAGCATTTCGCCCTGCCGCGCAAACGGCTTGCGGATATCATCAGGCAACCCGCTTGAATAATAATTTCTGATCGGAATTCCATTGTCCGATTTCATGGTCTCAATATCGAATTCGTCAATGTTGATCGTGGCCAGATAGCTTGCCATCGGGTCGCGTGTTTCAAAAACGAAGGTGGTCGTACTGCCATTATCAGTTGTTTCAGTCAAGGTACCATTTGCAGCGACTTCAAACGGTTTTGGGACAGTCACACGAAAAGTGAATACTGCTTTATCGAGCGGATGATCATTCACGGGATAATAACTTGCAGAACCATCCGGTTCGCTCAACACAAAACTTCCGTTTTCAACGGTCACCCAGCCTGTTTGAAAGGGTAATGCCACAGATTGCATTTCTTCAGGCGAGCCGTTGTATCGAACAATAACCGTGAAAGATTCGTTTTCTGCAAGCAGCTTGAATGGATGGATGGTCAATTCCTGTCCAATGCGTGAAAACCTGGCAATTTCATCATTGACTG
>JANODZ010000275.1:0-3427 GCA_031412935.1 Anaerolineales bacterium | reverse complement strand
TTCCATCTTCAAGACTTCAGGCGGACCGTATGATCTGTAAACTGCCGCTTTCATAAAATGATTCTCCTGTAGGTTTGTTTTTCTGTCAACCTGTCCAACCCTACAAACAGGGTTGGACAGGTTGACTCTATCTATCTTCTTTAACTTAAATGTTATTCCTTTTTATTATCTTCTTCCGCTGGCGTTTCACCATGTGAGCGTTTGTGCCATTCATTGAACATGGGCGGCGTTCCGTTTTCCCAATGCTTGCTCCAGGGTCCGTGCATGTTCCCGCGATGCCACATTCCGCGGAAGAAAATCATCTTGATGAGTCCAAGGAAGAGAAACAGGAAGATAATGGAACCACAGATGCCAAAGGGGAAGAACCCGAAGTGATGGCGGCCAGACATGCCATACATGTGATAGCCAGGACCGTAGCCATAGCCTTGCCCATAGTTATGATTAAACATCATCGGCGGAATGGGCGCGCCCTGTCCGGTCTCCGCGGATTGCGCGATGGCGGTTGCCACTGCCGGAGCTTGAGAAATTCCCTGTGCCTGGCCGGCCTGGAAAGCCATGAATCCGCCGCCAGCGACGAGACCGATCAGGAACAATATGCCGATTACTCTAAAAACGATGAAAGTACCTTTGTTTGTCATTTTTACCTCCGTTTGGTAAATGGATTGGTTTGTTCTATCGCCCTAAATGTATCAATCCAATATGGAGGAATTGTGGATTTGGTCGGGAGGGTTTGTGGAGCTTGTGTATCAGGAATATTAACATTCACAACCCGTTTTAACTGTTCATCCGTAGGAGCAGGTGATAAAATGTCCTGCTGTAAAATTTAGGCATGCGGTGTTGTCTTGATAACGCAAGCGATAAAAATATAACATAAAGAGATGGTCTAATGTCTACTCATGGTGATGAAAAGCATGTTAAAGTTTTAATTTTAGGCTCAGGCCCGGCGGGGTTGTCGGCTGCTTTGTACGCGGCGCGGGCAGAGCTGGCTCCTGTGGTGTTGACGGGTATGCAGCTTGGAGGTCAGGCCGCGCTAACCCATGTCATCGAAAATTATCCCGGTTTTCCAACAGGCGTGGGTGGACCAGAGTTGGGCGAGTTATTCCAGAAACAGGCGGAACACTTCGGCGCGAAGGTTGAGTTCGACACGGCTTATGAAGTAGACCTTTCGCAGCGTCCGTTCACGGTCAAGACCGATAGCGGCGGGTACAAAGCTGATACGCTGATCTTGTCCACGGGTGCGAACCCGACTCATCTCAATGTCCCTGGTGAAGTCGAATTGACCGGTCGCGGTGTTTCCTATTGCGCCACCTGCGACGGATGGTTCTTCAAAGAAAAAAAGGTTGTGATCGTCGGCGGTGGTGACAGCGCGCTTGAAGAAGGTCTCTTTATCACCCGCTACGCTTCCTCGGTTACTGTGATCCATCGCCGCGGAGAATTACGCGCCAGCCCTATTTTGCAAAAGCGCGCCAAAGAACATCCAAAGATGAATTTTATTTGGGATAGCGTGGTGACTGAAGTTGTCGGTTCGGATAAAGTGGATACCTTAAAATTGAAGAACGTAAAGACCGGCGCTGAATCAACTTTTGATACAGATGGGTTGTTCATCTTTATAGGTCATGTGCCGAACACACAAATGTTCATGGGTCAATTGGAAATGAGCGACCTGAATTATGTCATCGTGAACGATAAAATGGAAACCAGTGTCGAGGGTGTATATGCGGCAGGCGAGATTGCTGATCCACACTTCCGTCAGGTCGTTACCTCGGCAGGCATGGGCGCTGCGGCCGCGATACAGGCGACGAGATTTCTTGAGGAAGCCGAATCAATTCACAGTTAAGAATGAGGCGATAGTCAAACCGCTTCGCGCTTAACGTGCGGCTGATTCCTATTTTAGATGCAGAATCCAACCCTAAAGATTTTCTCCAAAAAGGACTCGCAGCTGACCGAGTTCTTTTTGTGCATAAAAGATGTGACATTTTGTACTATCTAGTCCGCAACACTTTCGGATAAAATGGGTAAAAATCCAAGGCTTTGAATTCGCCGATTAATGTTTGGAGGAACGATGAAGAAAATTTCCATTGTTGGCGCGGGCAATACCGGCGCAACTGCCGCTCACTGGCTGGCTGAACGCGAACTGGCAAATGTCGTTTTATTGGACGTGGTGGAAGGCATGCCGCAAGGCAAGAGCCTGGACCTGTTGGAGGCCATGCCGATCATAGGGAAAGACGCGAAGATCTCAGGCACCAATGATTATGCCGATACCAAAGGATCCGATATCATCATCATTACAGCGGGCATCGCGCGCAAACCCGGCATGAGTCGTGATGATTTGTTAAAGACGAATGCGGATATCGTCGGTAAGGCTGCCATGGAAACATTAAAGCATTCACCCGATGCAATTTTTATTGTATTGACCAATCCGCTGGATACGATGGCCTATCTCACAATGAAAATGACCGGGCTGCCCCGTGAACGCGTGATCGGTCAGGCTGGCATTTTAGACTCGGCGCGCATGCGTGCCTTTGTTGCGATGGAAGCCGGCGTGAGTGTGGAAAATGTAGATTGCTATGTGTTGGGCGGCCATGGCGATGAAATGGTTCCGCTTACACGACATTCCAATATCGCGGGCATTCCGTTACGTGAGTATTTCCCCGCCGAAAAACTCGAAGCGATTGTCAACCGCACACGCAAGGGCGGAGGCGAGATTGTAAATTTATTAAAAACGGGTTCCGCATATTATGCGCCTTCAATGGCCTGCGTGCAAATGGCAGAAGCGATCTTGAAAGATAAGAAATTGATCGTGCCTTGCGCAACCTATATGAATGGCGAATATGGTTTAAATGATATGTACTTCGGCGTGCCGGTCATGCTCGGAGAAAAGGGCATGGAAAAGATCATTGAATATAAATTCGATGCTGAAGAAAAAGCCATGTTTGAAAAATCCGCAGCGTCGGTGAAAGAGACGCATGAAGCGCTGAAGAGTGTAGTTAAGTTTTAAGGTTTGCAAATTGAAGGTTGAAAGTTAAAACCTTCAACTTGCAACCTTCAACTTTTTGATTTCATTTTAAGAAGGAAGTAACTATGATACTGCACGAAAAAATCTCGGATCAATTACCCGCATGGCGCGAACGGATTAAATCTCTTGTGAAAGACCATGCTGATGTGGTTGTGGACACTGTCACGATTGAAGAAGTCATTGGCGGTATGCGCGATATTAAATCTTTGTGGACGGATATTTCATCAGTTGATCCCGGCGAAGGCATCCGCTTTCGCGGCTTGTCGATCAACGAAGTCTTGAAGGCTTTGCCAAAAGCTCGCGGCGGAAAAATGCCCCTTGTAGGCGGATTATATTATTTGCTGATGGTCGGTGAAGTGCCGAGCAAAGAACAGGCTCAAGCTGTCGAAGAGGAGTGGGCGAAGCGGGCTC
>JANODZ010000274.1:0-7478 GCA_031412935.1 Anaerolineales bacterium | reverse complement strand
CAGCAATCAATAAATCCGGGACACATGCCAAAGCCATGGCGATCATGACGCGCTGTGCCATACCGCCGGATAGCTCATGTGGAAAGGCTTCTGCGCGGCTTTCTGGTTCAGGGATTCCCACCAGTTTGAGCAGTTCCACAGCTCGTTTACGGCCCGCTTCCCTGCCAAAAGATTGATGAACATTAAGCACTTCTGATATCTGATCGCCGACACGAAAAACGGGATTGAGCGCCGACTGGGGTTGTTGAAAGATCATGGAAATACGATTGCCGCGTACTTTCATCATTTCCTGTTCAGTGGCTTGCACCAAATCGATGCCATCAAAAAGGATCTTGCCATCCACGATCTTACCCGGCTGACTGATCAAGCGCATGATGGAAAGGGACGTGACGCTTTTACCGCAACCTGATTCGCCAACGATGCCAAGTACCTCTCCCGCATAGACTTCAAAATCTACGCCGTCCACAGCCTGGACAATGCCATCTTCAGTATAAAAATACGTTTTTAGTCCACGTACTTCAAGCAGGGGTTTTTCATTTTGATTTGCCACAGGGGTCTCCCGAAATTGATTTTTTCGTACCATTTACAATTTCAAGCGCGGATCAAGCGCGTCGCGCAAACCATCGCCGATATAGTTGAATGCCAGAGAGCAAATAAAGATCGGGATGCCCGGTATAAGCGGCAGCCAGGGTTTGTCAAACATATAGGTCTGTGTTGCGGCGAGCATGTTTCCCCAGGTAGGGACGGGATCTTGAATACCAAAGCCAAGAAAAGCCAGCGCCGCTTCAGCAACAATAAATCCCGCAAGACCTAATGAAGCATCCACAATAATGGGAGCCATGGCATTCGGAATCATGTGTTTCAAAATGATCCAAATATTTGAAGCTCCCAAGGAACGGGCGGCTTCCACAAAGGTTTGATCGCGTAATGATAAAACGGTGCCGCGCATCAATTGCGCCGCCGAAAGCCAGCCAAAACCTGCCAGTACGATAATAATGATGACCGCATTACGGGCATCTCTGGGATTGATCAACATGATCTTGCCTACGAATGCCAATACCGGCTCCGGAATTGGGATCAAGTTCTCATTCCGTATAAGCATTGAAGAGATGATCAATAGCAATGGTAAAGTAGGAATGGAAAGCATGAACTCAACAAAACGCATTAGGACTGAATCCACCCAGCCGCCATAGAATCCAGAAATTGCTCCGACAAAAATCCCAACGATTTCAGAAATAATCACTGAAAAGATAGCCACGGTAAGGGAAATGCGTCCAGCATAAACGAGACGGGAAAAAATATCGCGCCCGATATTGTCAGTCCCCAAATAATGTGTGCGGCCGGTTTCCTGATCTACAGTACCAAAAGGAACGAAGTAGTCGTTCACATTTAACTCGGTAACACCATAGGGGGCAATGTAAGGCGCCAGAATCGTGATCAAAAAGACGACCAGCATGACCCCCATGGATATCATCGCCAGGCGATGACGCACAAAACGCCTCATCACAACCTGAAATGGGCTGCGTTCCTCAATGGTAATCGCTTCGGGTTGAAGCTTGTCAATTTGAGCAGTTGCAGTCATAAATAGTTCCTCAACCTTAGGTTAGACGGATGCGTGGATCCACCATCGTATAGACGATATCACGTATCAGTGTGGCCATGACTGTTAACACGGCAAGAATAAAAAAGATCGCCATCGCCACCGGATAGTCATAATCTCCCAATGCAAGAATATAAAGACGCCCCATACCTGGCCAGGCAAATATGCTTTCTGTAATGAGCGCGCCGGCAAAGAGTCCCGGTATTGTAAAGACCACGATCGTTACAAATGGGATCAAAGCATTACGCAGCGCATGTTTCAAGATGACCACCCGCTGACTTAATCCTTTCGCGCGCGCCGTGCGGACGTAATCCTGACGCAGCACATCCAACAAACTTGCGCGAATAAATCGACTCCAGCCCGCAATTTGAAGGATCGTTAAAACAGCTACCGGTAATATTAAATGCATGATCCGGTCTTTCAGCGAACCGGCAACAACTTGGCCGATTAAGGGAATGGTGTACCCACGCACCGACTCAGACAAGCCGGCGGGAATATACATCCAGCCTGCATTCTTCGGCAAAATCGAGAATAATAAAATAAAAAGCAAACCGAAAAAGAAACTTGGCATGGCTGACCCCATGAAAGCCAGTGTTGTAAACGTATAATCAAATCTTGAATATTGCTTGACTGCTGAATAAATCCCCAAGGGAATGCCAAATAAAAGCGAGAAGAATGTTGAAAGTCCGATCAATTGCAGTGTTTTTGGAAGACGGCTAATAATAAGATCACTAACGGGGCGGTCGCGCAAAAGACGCCATGACAAACCAAAATCCCCCAGGAGAATGCCGCGGCTGGTACGACGCCCGACGATATCCTTTAGATACACAGTTTCCTTACAACCTGTTACCTTAACTACATTCACGCCGCGCGAATTCATCACTTCCACTTCGATCGGTTTGCGGCAGCCTACCACCATGTCGCCAAAATATTCTTTTCCACCAATGACAAGCGGTCCGCGCGGTACGCCGATCAACCAACGGCTAAAGCGCACCGGCAAAGTTAAATCCAACTCAAAAGAAGCGCGGATGCGGGCTATATCCTCTTCTGTGATCTGAAATCGTCCAGTTTGTTGAATCTGGCGCAAACCTGCCATGGGTCCCCCGGGCGCGAAACTTAGCATGACATAGGTAGCTACTGCTGAAATAAAAATCACCAAAAACGATTGCAAAACACGACGAAGCAGGTATGCAGTCATGACTTCTCCATTTAATGAAGACTAAATAAATTCTCTTTACAAAGTGCCGCCTAAATAACTAAACTGGAATTTTGATTTTTACTCGTAAATTCTACTAACAAGTTTAGTAAATTATGCAACAAGCGGTAAGATATGGGGTAGGCGTGAATGTAACAAACACGCCTACCCCACATTAACTCAATTTACAGACAGTGTAAACTAGCGCAGGAACAACTGAACGTCAATATGTTCCCATGTGGCGCCGGCGTTGACGATGGTAATGATATCGCCTGCAGTCGCAGCGGCTACAAGTGTCTCAGTCAGACCAGCCAATGTGGTCGAGTCGAGCAGATCTACTTCACCGCCCAAGAGCAGAGCTTCTGCGCTTTCGGGGGTGATGATCTGGATCACAAGATTCGCGGATTTGGCAGTGCCGAAGACCCAGTTGGGGTTGGCAGCGTAAACCAGTTTTTCGCCCTTGACCCACTCTGTAATAATAAAGGGACCGTAGGAAAGCGGCAGTTCAGCAACTTCGGGAAGGGTCGCCCATTCTTTAGCAGGGACATCCTTCAAATTGCGTCCATCAGAAAGAACCTGATGAGAGGGTTCGAGACCCCAAGGAGCAATAAAGTATAGCGGATCCTGAACGCCGGGTACCCAGGTTTGGGTATAACCGTTGTCGGCAAATTCGACGCTGGCGGTCTTATCACAGGTGATGAAAGTCGTAGCGCCAGATTCGGGATCACAAGCAATATTTTTGGAGAGTTCAAAGTCGGCGGCTTTGATGGGTTCGCCATCCTGCCACTTAATGCCATCAATGAATTCAAACTTGGTGACCAACTGCTTCATCATAACGGTGCTGCCGGCGGTGAATTCAACATCTTCGCCAGCGGAGTTCTTAACCGTCACGCCAGCCGCAAAATCAACCACATCGCCATTGACGTCTACAACTTTATCGCCTTCTTTAACTTCAACATCACCGTTGGTGGTCGCGCCGCTTTCAAGGGTGGGCAACTGCTTAAGATAAACAGGAGCGAAGTCATAGTTCAAGCTGGTGGTAAAGCCGGGGCGCAGGAAGTAATCAGCAGCAACTGCGACAAAAGCATTTTCAACCAATGTGTAGAGAGAGGCGGGTTCCTGGGTAAAGCCAAGAATGATCGTATCTGAACCCGTCTTTTCCCAATCGCCGGCGTTGTAATTCCAGTATTCCTGCCCAGGAATCGGGGCAAAACCTGTGAAATCTGCGGCGGCGGCGAAGGTCTCAGTGCGGTTGAAGAGAGGAATGGAAGGAACGTCTTTTGTAAATTCGTTCTGTGTCACTGTGTAAGCGGCAATGCGCTCATCTTTGATGAGGGTGTTATTCGCCAACTTAATGTTCTTGCTGGCTTCTTCGTTACACCAACCCATTGCATTCTGACCAGCCCAACCATTTTCGGGGAAAGGAATTTCGTCACAAGCATACAAGGATTGACCACCGGGATCAGCTTGACCAACCCAGGCGAAAGCGCCGAGTTCATAGTCACGGCGGGCGAGACCAGTGGTGTCACCGAACCACCAGGAAGCAGGAGCGTGCAAGCGGACGATGCGGACACCGCAGTCAGCCATTTGAGCTTCCCAGATCGCAGCCCATGTCTGGCGGAAAGAGGCGGCGGTTGTGGTGAACTTAAGAGCAAGTTCATCGCCATCAGCGTTGGTGCGGAAATCCGCGCCTTCAGCCAAAGTCCAGCCGGCTTCGTCAAGAAGCGCCTTACCTGCTTCAACGTCGAAGGGGTAAATGGTAACGTTTTCATCACCGGCATAAGCCCAGTGAGCGGTCGGGATGAAAGTGTTCATGATCAATTTTGCCTGTTCTGCTTCAGAAAGCAATGGATAAACAGACTTGATCAAGTCGGCTTTGTTGGTGCAGTAGGAAAGAGCCTGACGCAACTTTAAGTCACCCAAGATTGGGTGAGGAGTGGTATAGGAAGTTTCGGTGAGGGGAGTATCTGTAGGTGCTGCATCTGTCGCATTTACGGCAGGCACATCAGTGGACGGAGCGCCACAGGCGCTAAGGATCATACTGGCGATAACCAGCAGACCCAACACAAAAAACAAACGGTTACGTATCATGATTTTTTTCTCCTCCAAAGAAGAAATATAAGGGTGGAATTTCTGGACGGATTCTAATCTCTATTTTCTGGTAAATATTTCCTGCGCTACCACCTCCTTAATTTATTAATCCAATGGATTAATATAAATCAACAGAATGCGTATCAAATTATACCTACTTCCTTGAAAGCGTCAACAACAGTTATTATTAAGGGGCAACCTAGTGCTTATATACATAAAAAAGCACCGTAAAGTACTGCCTTATATAGTCCTGTAATGGGGTAACTAAAATGTGCTTAAAACCTTGTTCAAAACTACCGCAATCGTTGACAAGCCCCGTTTCCTAACATAGAATCCAAACACAAGTCATATTTCATCAAGGAGAAATCCATGTTCAAGGAATTTAAAAAATTCATTATGCGCAGCAATGTGCTGGATTTAGCCATTGCGGTAATCATCGGGAGCGCTTTCGGCAAGATCGTTGACTCTCTCGTAAACAACATCATCATGCCAGTAATCGGACTCTTAATGGGCGGAGTGAATTTCAGCGGATTATCATTCACTTTCAACTCAGCGGTCATCAAGTGGGGTATATTTATCCAAACCGTATTAGACTTTCTTGTTATCGCTTTCGTTATCTTCCTGATCGTTAAAATCGCAAATAGATTAAAGAAAACACCGCCCCCTGCAGACCCCACTACAAAAGAGTGCCCGCATTGTTTAAGCGTCATTCCTCTTAAAGCCTCACGCTGCGCGCATTGCACGTCTGAGATCAAGTGATGAAGTGAAAGTAAAAAGTGAGAAGTAAAAAGTAAAAAGTAAGCAACTGAACACGCAACACATCTCTTTTCAACCTTCAACCTTCAACCTTCAACCTTCATATTTCATATTTCATCATTTTCCCATGGACTTCCTCGACAAACTCAACCCACAACAACGGAAAGCGGTCACAGCCACCGATGGCCCCATTTTGGTCATCGCAGGGCCAGGCTCCGGTAAGACGCGCGTATTGACTCAGCGTGTGGCGTATCTGATCGCATCTGAAGGAATCCGGCCTTGGCAGATCCTGGCGGTCACATTCACCAACAAAGCCGCCAAGGAAATGGATCAGCGCGTCAAGGTCATGCTGAATGAACAAGCGACGGAGGGCATCATGCTTGGCACATTCCATTCCATTTGCGCGCGCATCTTAAGACGCGAAGCCGAACACCTGCCGCTCGAATCAAATTTTGTGATCTTTGATTCAGACGATCAGGAACGCATCGTAAAAAGCATCATCAAAGAATTGAACCTGAACGACAAACTCTATCGCGCAAACAGTATCCACGCCGCCATTTCACGCGCAAAGAATGAGCTGATCGGCGCCGATGATTTTCCGATCAACACCTATCGCGATGAAGTCGTAAAGCGTGTTTTTGTTGAATACCAAAAAAGATTGATCGCCAGCAATGCCGTCGACTTTGACGACCTGCTGGTTTACACCGCGCGCCTGCTTGAAGACGTGCCCAGCGTGCGCGATAAATACGCGCAAAGATTCAAGCATGTACTGGTGGACGAATTCCAGGATACAAACCTGGCGCAATACACACTGATCAAACATTTGGCGTTTGCCCATAAAAATGTGTTCTGCGTTGGGGATCCCGATCAATCCGTGTATTTATGGCGCGGCGCAGATTATCGCAACATCCAGCGTTTTGAACAGGATTTCCCAAACGCGCAGGTGATCCTGCTCGAACAGAATTACCGTTCGCATCAAAACATTCTGGACGCTGCCATGAGTGTGATCGACCGCGCCCATAACCGCCGCAAGAAAAACCTCTTCAGTGACCGCGGCGCGGGTGAAAAAATATTCTTTTTTGAAGCGCGCGACGATTACAGTGAAGCCGCCTTCGTTGTAGATTCCATCGCGGAGTTGGTTGCCTCAAGACAATTTGAGCCGGGCGAGTGCGCGGTCATGTATCGCACCAACGCCATGTCTCGTTTAATTGAAGAAGCCTTTTTACAAGCGCGGCTGCCTTACCGTTTGGTCGGCGCGCAAAGATTCTATGGACGCCGCGAAGTTAAAGATGTGATCGCCTATATGCGCCTCGTGCATAATGTGGTGGATGAAGCCAGCCTCGGGCGCATCATCAACGTCCCGCCGCGCGGCATTGGCGAAAAAACATTAACCACCCTGCACATGGTCGCGCGTCAAAACGAAATCAGCGCTGGCGCGGTTCTGTTGGATCTCGCACGCGGCGCGGAGTCACCTTTTTACAAATCCTTCACGGGACGCGCCGCCCTGCCCCTCGCCGATTTTGGCGGAATGCTTGCCAGCTGGCGCGCCATGGCGCCCACATCCACCACGGTCGAACTCTTTGACAGAATCGTGAAAGATATTAACTACAAGGCATTCATCACAGAAGACGATACCGAAGAAAGCGCAGATCGCTGGGAAAACGTGATCGAGTTGAAACGCCTCGCGCTTGAATTTTCCACACGGACGCTGGATGAATTTCTTGAAAATATTGCGCTCGTCGCCGATCAAGACACCATCACCGACGCCAACGCGCCGACACTGCTGACCCTGCACGCCGCCAAAGGACTTGAATTCGGCGTGGTCTTCATTGTCGG
>JANODZ010000273.1:0-5056 GCA_031412935.1 Anaerolineales bacterium | reverse complement strand
CGTGCGTCACCGGCGTCAGCGGCTCGGGCAAGAGCACGCTCGTCCACAGCGTCCTCTACGAAAATCTGCTGAACGCAAAAGGCATCGCGAGCGCGAACCAGCCCGGCGCCTTGAAGAAGATCGTCGGCGCACGGCAGGTCTCGCAGGTCATCCTCGTGGATCAGTCGCAGCTTTCGCGCACCCCGAAATCCACAGCCGCGCTCTACCTCGGCATCTTCGACGACATCCGCGAGATGTTCGCGATGACCGACGAGGCGCTGCGCGAGGGACTCAGCGCGAGCGCAAATCCACGCATGGCACGGAAACCATAATAACCTGATGGAGATTGCACGGCATGTTTGGCGCCTTCGGTGAGTTGGAACGCCATGGGCCAGTTATCGAACATCATATCCACCACATTGGTCATACCGCCTGCGACTGCGCCCATGCAGTTCCACATGTGGGAGGTGAGGATGGGCATATCCGCTGGCAGTGTGCCATACAGGTTCTTGAACAACTCGCTCATTTTATAATCTTTGACTTCGGTCTTGAGGAAGCGCCACGGCCAGGTGCTGGTCATGAAATTAAAGAGCGCGTCCAAGCCAGGGAGAGTGGGTTCGCCTGTGGTAAGCGATTCCCAAACGTATTTATCGAACCACGGATAACGCTGTGAGATGCGTGAATATTTACTGTAATTGGTATTACACCAGTTGATCACATCGGTGGTGATGCCTGGGACGGAAAGCAGGTCGAGCCAGTAGGGCGTGAATCCCATGGCTTTTGCGGCAGAGACACCTGCCATGGCGATGCGATAATGTCCAAATCCCATACGGATGGTGCTGACCACGACGCCATCCTTTTTATCAAGCGGTGTGCCGTTGCCGTCACGGACAATATTCTTGAGGTCAAATATTTCTGAGCCGTAGGGATGGTCTTCGACGGTCAGGTTAAATTTTTCGTTGGGGTCGTAATTGAATTTCTTCGCCAGCATGGCTTTCCACCGATCCGCTGCGCGGGTCTGGCGTTTTGTAATGGGGTTGCCGTATAATTCGTATCGGCCATCCTTTTTTTGCAACATGATGCACTTTCTCCTCGAATTAAAATGATTGCTAGAAATGATGATGGATAGCAGACCGCCAGCCATGGTCTGCTATCCATCGTCCACGGTCTGTTGTTTAGATGGTTAAACTATTTATACTTGAATTTTACTACCCCTTTACGCCGCTGCTTGCCACACTTTCAACAAAGAAGCGCTGTCCGAGGATAAAGACGATCAAAGGCGGGATGACAGCAATCGCTGCACCCGCTAGAATTAAATTAGGTGTATCAGACGCCCGTCCACGCAACACATTAAGGGCAAGGGTCAGCACATGATTTTTCTCGTTGCCAACGTTGATAATAACCAGCGGCCAGAAGAAGGAGTTCCATGCGTAAAGAAATGTGAAGGTTGATTGAGTTGCCAAAGCTGGCACGCTGGCAGGAATTAATATTTTCGTAAGGATCTCCAAGCGTGATGCACCATCCAACAAGGCAGCCTCTTCAATTTCCTTGGGGAAGGTGATGAAGTGCTGGCGCATGAGAAAAGTTCCATAGGCTGTGAATATCCATGGAATGATGAGAGCAGCCAGACGATCTGTCCAGCCGATCAACACCATAAGTTGATATAGAGGGACGATTAGCATGACAAATGGGATCATGATCGTACCAAGATAAAACACAAAGAGAGTATCGCGCCCGGGGAATTTCAAGCGCGCGAACGCATATCCGCCTATGACGGATGTAACAAGCTGTCCCAGAACCACAAAGATGGTCACCAGTGCCGTATTGGTTAGAGCTCGATTCATATTGTTGAGTTCAAGCACCCTGATATAGTTCTCTGAATGCAAACTAATACTTTCGACCGGTTCGCTTAAGCGCACATTTTGATATGCTTTTATCCCAGGGTTTTGAGGGTCAATGAATTCCCCGACCGTGGTCTGGCTGACCTGGATCATCGGGACGATCTGACTGTCGACCGTCACGTCGAATAACTTTTCATCTTTTCCGTTCACGCTCACGGTTTGCTGATTTTCGCCGCCTGTCGGTGTCACCTGATCGACAAACCTCTCAACCGTCGCAGTCAGGTTATCTGCCGGGGCGTAGGTTCCGAATTTGATGTTGCTTAATGCAAGAGCGTATTCTTTCTTTTGCCCATCCACTTCAACATAGTAAAGCGGAAGCGGTTTATCGAAGCCCGCTACAGTCACAGATGCGGGGTCACGCGGCAATATGCGAGGCGGATATCGGAACGTATCCGCTGGGAGTTTGAGGGAGGTGGCGACCATATATAGGAATGGAAAAATCATCACCAGAGCAAAAAAAGTTAGAACAAAATAAACAATCACCTTATTAAACAATTGAAGGAAGCGATAGGATTGGATTTTCATTTTTTCTCCCGTTTAGCCTTCATAAATGCTGGATTTGCGCTGGCGTTGGAATTGAACCAGGGTGAGCCCAAAAATGACAATGAACAAGACCCAGGCAATCGCGGATGCATAGCCCTGCTTAAAGTTTTGGAATCCACTTCGATATAAGTAAAGTACCAATGTGATGGTGGAGTTATTCGGCCCTTCCGGCGGGTTCATCAAAATAAAGACCTGTTCAAAAACCTGCATGGCCTGGATGGTAGTGGTGGATACAACAAAGAAAGTCGTTGGCGCGAGCATGGGAAGTGTGATCGACCAAAATTTATCCCATGCACCCGCCCCGTCCACTGTTGCAGCTTCGTAGAGTTCGCCGGGAATGTTTTGCAAACCAGCCAGGAAGAGCACAGTATTGAATCCCATCGTTTGCCAGGCGGCGATTAATACGACTGCAAGAAGCGCAGTCTTTTCGTCCGACACCCATTGGATCTTGGGGTCAACCACTGCAAGCTGGAAGAGGGTATTCCAAAACTGGATGCCGAGTGTGATGAAATAATTGATGTAACCAATGGTGGCGTTATAAAGCCATTGCCAAACCAGCGAGATACCCACCACTGCGGCAATACTCGGCATGAAGTAAAGCGCGCGATAGAATTTCATACCAGGGAGTTTGCTATTCAAGACATTCGATAAAACCAAAGCGGGGATCACACTCAAAGGAACAGCGAACAGCACAAAGGTTAGTGTGTTGCGCAGCGCAAGCCAGAAGTATTTATCGGCGGCGGCAAATAAAATCCCCTTGTTTCCAATAATAAAACGGCCTACTTCGTCATAGATCTTAATATCCACGACTTCCTTGGCCAATTGGTCCGCGGGTGAAAGTGTAGCAAATTGAATATTTAGGATTTTTGCGTAATTGTCAAAACCAACCCAGTTGGGGGTCTTAAATGCGTCAGAATCTGTGAAGGAAAAATATAGGGAAAGAATCAGCGGACCAGCAAAGAAGATAAGAAAGCCCAGCAGGTTCGGTGAGAGAAAGAGCCAGCCGCTTAAAATTTGTTCGTGATTGGTTTTGACATTTAATGCCTGGGCGGTTTCAGCTCTTCCAATTGCCCAGATTGAAAAACTGAAAATTGCAATACCGACGACGCAACCAATCCCCATGGGTTGTGTAAGCTTTGTAAGAAAATATAAAATTCCATTGATAAGACCTACTTGAAGAAGGAAAAGAGCGAAACCACCAAGCATTACCCAACGACTAGCCGCCTTCAGGCTGGTTTCAGAGCTTTTCCCTTTTTGCGGAAAATATTCATCCATCACACCCAGAAAATATCCAAGGATCACGATTCCTAAATATGGAAGCCCGCTTGAGAAAGTGTCTGCGAGGGAGTCTATGCCAATAAATACCTCGCCTATATTCAGAGTAAAAATTACACAAACGACAAAAGCAAGATAATCCAGGGTGAGCGAGATCATTCTTCCGCTGTGATTACGTCGGGAAATTTGAACCGCCCCAACTGCACTGAATATGGAAGCAATCGACAGAACAATGGTGATTATGATCTTTTGCCAGAGGGGAGTTTCTGGCAATAAGATACCTGTCCACAGGGCAATTGCAGTTCCAGCAGAAAGGAGGGCAAAAATTCCGCGCCATGCTATGCTAATGCGCAGGAGCAATTCTGTTCTTGTATCCATTGGCAAATGAGTACTCATTTTCACCTCCTTGTGGATTAATTCAGCGGGCCTGTTACACTACAAAATCACTAAGACTCAAATTGGAATTTTTATCTTGGGGATTTCGCAGGGTGAAAGTAAACAAGTGAGGGACAGACATGAACTGTCTGTCCCTCTTGTCTTAATTGGTAATTACTTGGTAAACACTTTATTGGCTTCGTCGCAGATGGTAGCGCCGAAGGATTCAACGGTGTTTGCCCCTGTCAACACACCTTGAACAGCCGGGTCCATGACTTTGGAAAATTCCGGCCATGAACCAGCCCACAATGGACCTTCCGCGGTCGGTTTTGAATCTGCGGCAATTCCGTTCAAGAAGGCCTGATTATTCGCAGGCGGTGAGAAGGTCACGAAGGCATCGAGAGCTTCCTGGCTTACACGACTGGGGATGTTTGCACCGAGTGCAGAGATCTCGCCTTGAGTCTTGGCAGTGGTCAATGCTTGAACGAGAGCCCACGCTTCTGCAGGATGTTCGGTCTTGGCGTTGATCACATAAGCGCCCCAGAACAACCAGTTACCAGGAGTGCCGCTTGGGCCATTTGGCAAATCAACAACATCCCAGTTAAAGTCTATGAATGAAATGAGATAAAGAATAACTCTTATTAAATTATCTGTGTCAACTGCACCATTATCGGAATGCATAACTTCGGCCTCTACTGGCATACACATAAAAAATGTTTTCACTGAAATAGGAAAACAGGGATAGAGGGAACGGTGGCCACCACTGAGCTACCTAAACTATACTTCATTTTCTGTAATCACGTTCCAAATAAATGAACGTTTTAAAATTGTTTTCCTTTGCAGCAGAAAAGACATTGACTATAGTATGCTTTATGTAATTCTTCTATAATCTAATTTACTTCATTTTCTTTTTTCTTTGTTAAAATGCCCGCCACGAGCTGGCGGTGCGGCGGGCGGCGCGCACCGGCGCCCGCGATCGACAC
>JANODZ010000272.1:0-6751 GCA_031412935.1 Anaerolineales bacterium | reverse complement strand
GGTTATCAAAGGTCAGTTTTTCATGTGGTGTGTTGGCGTCTTTGGATTTACCCATTTCTTCACGCAGTAAACGGGCGCGCCTAAGTTGTGATTTGACACGCGCCATCAACTCACGCATTGAGAACGGCTTGCTCATGTAATCATCCGCGCCAACTTCAAGGCCTACGACGCGGTCAATTTCATCGTCACGCGCAGTAAGCATCAAAATGGCAGTGGACATTTCCTTGCGCAGAATACGCGCCACTTCAAAGCCGTCCATTTCAGGGAGCATGATATCCAAGACGATCAGGTCGGGCTTTAATCGTCGTGCAACTTCAAGCGCGGCGCGGCCATCTCCAACAGTTTCCACCGAATACCCTTCTTTCTTCAGGTTATAGGCAAGGGTTTCTTGTAAAGAAAGTTCATCTTCAACGATGAGGATTGTTTCAGCCATTGCTGGGAATATATCACAAAGGGATGGTTGTCTGTTAATGGGATGTTAAAGATTATCAGACACATGAGATTGTTTTTTGCAAAAGCCGCCGAGGACGGCGGCTGAAGCGTTGGCAAAACTTGCGGCATTGCCCTATAACACAAGCGGGATGCGGGCTTTATAATTATTTATTGATGTGTTGAACTGTTTCGCCTGTGGCAATTGGCTTATTGTTCTCCATTTTTATTCCTCCTATAGGCATTGGCGCGCCATTATGATCTCTGAAATAAAGTGGCAAACCTTCTGAAAGATCGCCAGGATAAACAACAGGGTTCTGGCGTTGATGATGGATGTGGATATGGGGTTCACTCGTGGTACCAGAATTTCCACATTGACCAATCACCTGTCCATCTTCCACTGTATCGCCTGTCTTTATAACTACACTTCCCTGTTTCAAGTGGGCTATAACCAAATATGTTCCTGTTTCCAATTGGATCACAGCATGATTACCCAAAGGGGCTTGAAAATTATTGGAGAGCACCCCAGGTGTCATATCTGGTTCTCCATCATGAGCATGTGTCACAAGACCATTCACGGGTGCGACCACTGGAATTCCGTAACAGCCATAATCTTCCAGTTTTGCGCTGCCAGTCAGATATGGAGCTACCGCTAGGTCGTAAGCCCATCTCTGGTCAGGCGTTATGACATGATAATTTGTCTCTATTGTATCCCCACCCCAAAGTACTTTAAGGACAGCATTTGCTGGAAGACGGACGCTGGCAGATGGTGTCATAGATGTAATAGATGCTGGATAAGCAACTGGGTTAACTAATAAAATGGCAGGGGACATGGAGAGCAGCGCAATCAAAAATGTAATCACCAAAAGTTTACTAAACCTACGCTTGATTAAAACATAACAGATGATCACCACAATAAAAATTAATCCGATAACGGGAGAGAGTAATTGCGACAAAAACCACGCATCTATTTTTAGTGTTCCTCCCATTAGAAATAGGACTAAAAGAATTGTGGAAGTTAATAACATTGTTATGAGAGGAAGCCAGCGCAGGATTCGCCAAAGGCGAGAAGGCGTAGATAGACGTTCCTGTTCATTTGTACTTAAAGAAATTTGTTTCATATTTTCCTTTGTAATTGCTAACTGTTAAGTCTACGGAAAATTCCGTATAAGACAAAATTTATTCTATGGTAAGAAATAGCCGCCGAACGGTTTGCGTCGCGGAGCATATCGTCTCCGCTCTCATCGTCCCAACATTTGCACTCTAATGTTCTTTCAGGAGAGTTTTTCTTCAACCTTCAACTCTCAAGCCTCAAACCTTCCCAACCATTTCCTTGACCTGCTCAATATAGGAAAGGCTTTGATGCCTGAAATAAGTATTATATAACTCGGCGTAATGTCCGCCTTGAGTCAACAATCCATCGTGATTACCTTGCTCGATGATGGAGCCTTTTTGCATAACGACGATCCTATCCGCGGCTTTGACCGTGGAAAGGCGATGCGCGATCAGGATGCTGGTTGTATTTTTCAAGATGAGATTCAACGCCTGCTGGATTTGCCATTCCGTGAATGGGTCAATGCTGGCAGTGGCTTCATCCAAAATAAAGATGGCGGGATTTTGCACCAGCACGCGCATCAACGCCACCAGTTGACGCTGTCCCATCGAGAGTCTGTTGCCGCGTTCGCCCACTTCGGTCTGCAGGCCGTCAGGTAATGTTTCGAGCCATTCCCCGCCGCCGATTTTTTTGGCGAGTTTGAGCATTTCCTCTTCGGGGACGCCAGGCGCGGCGTAGCGGATATTATCGATGACTGTGCCTGAAAATAAAAATGGGATTTGCGACACAATCCCCAACTGACGGCGGTATTGACCTAAATCAAATGTGCGGATATCGCGGCCGTCTATGGATAAACTTCCATTTTGATATTCGTAAAAACGCGCGATCAATTTAGCAATCGATGATTTTCCCGCGCCGGTGTGACCTACCAGCGCCAGAGTCTCTCCAGGTTGAATGACCAGATTAAAGTTACGCAGGATCGGTTCCTTATCCGAATAACTGAAATCAAAGTTTTCAAATTTGACCTCGCCTTTAAGCCGCGGTACATCCTGTTTTTCTTTTTGTATCACATTCGGGTCTGCGTCAATTAATGCGAAGACGCGCTCAGCGGCCGCCAGGCCGCCTTGAATTTGCGCCCAAAAGGAAGTGAGATTCAAAATGGGGAAAAAGAACTGGTCGAGACTCATAATGAAGAGATACCACGCGCCGATGCTGACCAATCCCTGCTGCGCGCTCATGCCGCCCGCGTAGATCAAGATGCCGACGAAAATTCCTGAAAGCGCGTTGAGCACAGGAAAGACAAGCGACAATACGAATCCGCGCCGGATATTAACCCGATACGATTGCTGATTCGATTCGTCAAATGAGGCGAAAATGCTTTCTTCCTGCCGAAAATTTTTCGCGATGGATATGCCGCTGATGGTTTCCTTGATCGCGGCGTTGACATCGGCCATGGCTTTCATGCCGCGTTTGGTAACACGGCGAGCCATTGTGCGAAAGCCCGCCGCCACTCCAAAAATAAACGGCATGAATGCAAGCAAAAGCAATGACAGCCGCCATTCTGTGCGAAATAAAACGACACCCAAAATAAAAGCCTGGAACATTTGTGAAACGACATCGGTGATGATGACGATCAATTGACCGAAGTCGTTTGTGTCGGATGTGATGCGCGAGACGATTCTGCCCGACGAGAATTGATCATAGAAAGAGAGATCGTGCTCGGCGGCGGCGCGGAATGCGCGCGTGCGCAGATCGAGAACCACATCTCCCACCGCGCGCACGATCAGACTGCGCCTGATCCAATTTAATCCCCACAAGCCAACTCCAACCCCCATCAGGATGATGCCGACGATTGCGATCTCTTGAAATGTGGGTTGGTCCTGAAGCAGGTCCACCATGCGGCTGACAACAACAGGTAATGCCGCGCCGATGAAAGCCAGCAGGATCACCAGAATTGAAGCAAACACAAGTTGTTTCACCTGTGTTCTGAAGAAGTCCGCGATGCGGCGCGTGAGGTCACGGTCGCTATATTGACGGTCGTATTTTTCGTCGTTTAGTCCAGCAAAGAAGCCCATTTGTAAGTTCCAGTAATCAGTAATTAGTTATCAGTTGTTCTCAGTATGTCGTTGCGAGGAAGGTGCTTGCTCGTTCCGACGAAGCAATCTCTTTTATTAGGAGACTGCTCACCGCACTGGCGCACGGCGCAAGTGTCGGCTTGGAACAAGAGAGCCTCGCAGTGATATTATTTTTATTAAGTATTTACTATTTTTGTTTTGAACTAGCACGAAAGTAGATGAAGCCAAAACTGATGAGCAAGACAACAAAAATACCCGCTGGGACCAAACTAACGCGAGCGCGTTCTGAAAGTGCGGCGCGGAAGGGCGCTTCAATTTCAGGGTTGGCGGTAAACCATTGTTCAATATACGGGGATCCTGCTTCTCCGGCCGCGTAAAAAACGTAGCCTTGATCGGGATAATAAACGAGCTTATCGAAAGCCGCTGCCTTGCTGTCCACGATATAAAAGCGCGATATCTCAAAAGCAAAATCGGGATCGTAATCGGCGGGCGGATCGATTTTGTTTTCGTCAAAGTTGGCGAAGGCAAAGAAATCCTTGACGAAAGTCTCGCTGGTGAGAGTTAATTCGCCGGCCAACCCCTGGCCAATTACAGTGATATAGGCGAAGTCACCTTTTGGAATGAAGTCATTTTTAGGGGTGATTTCACTGAGAAAAATTGTTTTTATTTTAGTGTCGGCTAGATACCATTTTCCATCATATTCTGAGTACGCATCTCCCAGCAATCCGTCATAATATACATAACCTGTCGCAGAGTAATAATGCAATTGGTCAAAACTTTGGATTGCATTCGTGATGCTGTCTTTCCAGGAGCGCGTGACTTCATAGCCTTCACCCGGATAGGCAGGGGCTTCCACAGGCTTCGTAAAATCGGCAAAGGAAAAAAAATCAAGCAGCGCGGGATTTTTTTTCACGTTTACTTCACCCTTGATGCCAGGACCTGTAATGGTGATAATAGAAAAGGGTCCCTTGGCGAAGGCAGTGATGTGACCCATCCATAGGATCGCGATCATGAAAAGCAGTAATAATTTTTTCATGTTTTTATTCCTTGAACAGTCTCGAATACGCATCGGATGATTCCATCAATTCATCATGCGTGCCGATGGCGGCGATGCGCCCCTTGCGCAGGACGATGATCAGATCTGCCCAGCGGATCTGTGAAAGGCGGTGCGTGATGATGAAAGTGGTGCGTCCGCGGGCGGCGTTGGAAATGGCGCGCTGAATTTTATCCTCGGTGGCTGAGTCGATCGCGGATGTGGAATCATCCAGCACGAGAATGCGCGGGTCGGTCAGAAAGGCGCGGGCAAGCGCGATGCGCTGACGTTGTCCGCCGGAGAGGGTGACTCCGCGTTCGCCGACCACGGTCCCGTAGGTCTGGTCAAATCCCAAAATAAAATCATGCGACTGCGATGCAATCGATGCAGCAATGATCTCTTCCTGGGTTGCGCCGGGTTTTCCGAACGCGATGTTATCGCTGAGGGAGCGCGAAAATAAAAAGATGTCCTGTTCAATAATGGATATTTGCGAGCGTAAGGCAGCCAGATTCCAGTCACTTACATCCACGCCGTCAATCAACACCTGGCCGGATGTCACGTCATAGGTGCGGTTGATCAATTTTGCGAGTGACGTTTTGCCTGCGCCGGTTTGCCCAACAATGGCAACGGTTTGACCCTGCTTTATTTTGAATGAGACATCCTGAATGATGGGTTCGCCCTCACCCTGCTCTCTCCCAGCGGGAGAAGGGTAAGCGAATGAGACGCCGCGAAACTCCACTTCGCCTCGCATGCCCAAGGTCTGACCCGATGCATTTTGATCGAGGCGAGTCTCACGGTTAATGAGTTCCAAAATTCGGCGGGCGCTGGAGAGCCCGGAAGAAATCTGCGAATAAGCCCAGGTGGATGTGAATGTGGGGAATTCAAGCAAACGTAAGAGTCCAAAATATGCGATCACTGCGCCGAGGTCAATCACCTCTGCGCGAAAAAGCAGAAGCGCGTGAACCAGTCCGCCTGCATACGCCATCCCAAGCAACAACATGGCGATGTAGCGCCCTTCGAGATCGCCCTGACGGACAAAAGCATCCCGTACGCGGCGCGCATTGATAACAAAACGATCGACCTCTGCGCCTTCCTGCGCCGCGCCTTTCATGATCTCGACCCCATCCAATGATTCAGAAAGATGGGTGTTCATATCGCCAAAAGTGGCGCGGACTTCATCCGTAATGGGGGCAAGCTTTTTGAGATAACCCGCCAGCCCGATAAAATATATGATCGTAAAGATGATGGGCGTGATCAGAAGGGATGGGTGGTAGCGCGGAGCGGCGAATAGCAGCATGACGATAAACATGAACGAACCCACCACTAGATTCACGCCGGGGTTGAACATGAAATTCACTTCGCGCACATCGTTCGTGGCGCGTGCCATGGTGTCGCCGACCGGCTGCAAATTGTGGAAGGTCATGCTTTTGCCGAGCAATGAAAGATACAACTCATCGCGAATATCGCGTTCCATGTGCTGCGCCATCAGTTCCGCACCGAAGTTTCGTCCCAGTTGAAGCACGCCGCGGATGACCTGCGATATGCCGATGATCAACGCGAGCGGAATCAGCACCGATGTGTCTGGCGGCAATTTGATCATCGCATTAAACGCATCACCGGTCAGCACCGGCACATATGCGGCCAGCGCGGCATTTCCGATGGCGCCGAGGATGATCATGATCACGATCCACCAATACGGGCGCGCGTGCGAGACGATCCAGCTCAAAGTCGTGGCGCGGTTATATGAATTTTTACGATGTAATGTAAATTCTGCGGGAAGAGAAATGGAAGACATACGCAAATTGTACCATTTTGAATTATATGGATTTCGTATCCTTTAATTTGGATGGGGGTTGTCTTACTTAGGTTGGCAATTCTGCCGGCCAGTATTCAATTTTCTAGGAGAGTGTGAAATGATGTTGCCTAAGACAATTTCTGGTTGGTGCATGTGGTTGTACTTCCTGGTCGTCGGCCTCGGTGTGATCCCTGCCGTTGGCGGTATGATTCCTGCCATTGTCGCTCCTGCCTTGGCCCTTGTGTATGCAATCGCCGCTTTACTTGGCAAATAATAACAAGCCCGCCGCCGTTGCAGGGGTGCGGACGGCGCGGCCCGAAGGCGTTGCCGAGCAGATTCATCGAGAACAGCGAGCGCTTGCCGGT
>JANODZ010000271.1:0-4701 GCA_031412935.1 Anaerolineales bacterium | reverse complement strand
GCAATGGACGCGATTCGATCTTGGTCAGGTCAATATCACGCAAGGCAAAGACACTCATTGCTTTAAACAATGAGCCTGGCACATTTTTGAGTGTAAAGACGATTGAGGTCTTTGACTCACCCTCAGGAATTTTTGCTTCGTGTTGGATCGCGAGGAAGCGGGTATAGTTTTCAGGATTATCTTCAATCCCTTCTTCGAGAATTTGCATCCCATATAATTCCGCGGCCCGGCGGGATGCAATTGCGGCGACATCGCGCTCGCCAGATTCTTTGAGCAACTTCACACTTCCCGCCGTGTCATAGACCTGTTCCGCTTTGATGCCGTGAGTTCGCAAAAAAGCGGCACATTGCCCCAGCGCCTGCGGATGGCTGATGGCTTTTTTGATTTCTTCCTTCTTGGCACCCGGCATCGCAATCAAACAATGCTGTACACGCAGAAAATGCTCCCCGACAATATGCAAATTATGACGCAGGAGCAGATCGTAATTTTGGTGAATGCTGCCTGCCAGCGAATTCTCTATTGGAATTAATGCCGATCCACATTGATTTGAAACCACTGCATCAAAGACAGCATCAAAAGACTCGCAGGGTGTAGTTGCTACCTGACCAAAATAATCAAATACAGCTTGCTCGCTATAAGCGCCCGCTTCGCCCTGGAATGCTATTTTCATAAAATCTCCGATATTCGTTTTTCGATATTCGATATCATACTCTGAACTATCGAATATCGAATTATCAACTAACTTTCTCAGCCCATGCGACAATTTTTCGAAAACCCGTTTCCACATCTTCGTCCGAAGCTGCTATGCTCATGCGGATAAATCCCTCACCCTGTGAGCCAAATGCAGAGCCGGGGACAAGCCCCACCCCGGCTTCATCTAGAATCTTTTCGCACATTTCAACAGAAGGCATGTTTAAAGCGCGCAGGTCAAGGAAGAAATAAAACGCACCCTGCGGCGGGATCACTTTTACCTTGTCACATTCCAATTCATGTGACAAACGAATAACCAACTCGCGGCGGCGGCCATAGGCGGCGCGCATGCCTGCAGTGACTTCCTGAATGGCAGGGTCGGTCAACGCGAAGGCGGCGGCTTTCTGAACAAAAGGAGCGACACAAGTGATTGAATTTTGACTTGCTTTTAGCGCGTTCTCTATGATGTGCGCTGGCGCGGCGAGATAGCCAACACGCCAGCCTGTCATGGCATAGGATTTGGACAAACTATTTACCAGCAATGTTCTTTCCTTTGCGCCTTCAATTGCCGCCACAGAAGTTGGTTTTTCTTCATAGTATAAACTTCCATATACTTCATCGGACACTATCCATAAATTATGCACTTTTGCGAAATCTTGCAGCTTCTGTAAATATTTACGAGCAGGGTATGCCCCGGTTGGATTCGATGGATAGTTCAACACAATTGCGCGAGACTTTGGGGTGATCGCCTTTTCCCATGATTCGAAAGATGGAATAAATCCATTTTCGGCTGGAGCAGGGACGCGGATCACATTTCCCCTCAGCATGATCGCCATGTTCGAATGAGTGGCCCACGAAGGATCAGTGATTAAAACATCGTCGCCGGGATTCAAGATGGATTGCATGGCGAGATAATAGGCATGAATGCCGCCATGCGTGATCAATATTTCGGAGTCGGGGTTGTAGGAAATGCCTTCGTCGCGAGTCAGCTTATTTGCAACAGCAGTTCGCAGGTCCGCGTAGCCGCGAGAAGGCCCGTAATGAGTCAGCCCGTCTTGCATCGCTTTAATGGCCGCATCCACAACGGCGGGCGGAGTCCCAAAATCTGGATCGCCGACCTGCAAACCGACGACATTATGTCCGCTGGCTTTGAGCGCGAGAATACGATCTGCCATGGCGATCGTGGCGGATTGTCGAATGAGGTCAAATTGTGAGTTGATGGTTTGCATAAAGGTTCCTCAGATTGGATTGAGTAAAAAACAAGAACGCCTTCGCAGCAAAATATTTTAATTTGCGCGGGGGTATCAATCATATTAAAATCCCGTCAACTGATTTAACGGGATCAATGTAGCTGATGTGCGCGGGTATCACCTTTTTTATTTGATGATGGGCTGGGACGGGTCAGGCTCAATTCTTTTTGGGTTGAGAGGCAAAAGGAAAGTAAAAATGCTGCCCATACCTTCCATGCTTTCAACCCAAATGCGCCCGCCATGCATTTCGATCATGGCCTTCGCAACAGAGAGACCCAGCCCCATACCGCCATGCCTGCGGGTCAGATGAGATTCAACCTGATAGAATCGCTCAAAGACATTCGGCAGGTCTCGAGCAGGAATCCCGATCCCGTCATCCTGCACAACCACTTTAACAAATTGCGGGTCGAGGCTGCCACGAATTATGATATGCCCGCCTTCATTCGAAAAAGTGATCGCATTTTTTACAAGACTGCTCAGTACAATGGAAATCTTGCTCGTATCCGCAAACACCAACAGGTCCTGGCCGAGATCCAATTCCACATTAAGCGAAACGCCTTTTTGAATGGCAAGCTCGCGAAACGCGGCGGAAACGTCTTCGATAATCCGCGCGACCGAAGCTCTATCTGAACGAAGGCTCGCGCCGCCGGTTTGGAAATTATCTATATTTGAAAGACTTTCGATGATCTCTTTTAATTTGGACGCATTGCGAATGATGATATCCACTTGTTCATGGTATTCAGCGCCCAACAGTTCGCGTAGAAAAGTGGAATGGCCGAGGATCAATCCCAGAGGAGTGCGAAGCTCGTGCGAGCTGATCGCAATAAATTCATTTTTTAATTGGTTAAGATCACGCGCTTCATTTTGAGAGGATTGAAAATTATTCTCGAGTTTATTGTTTTGCATGGCAGTTGCAGCAAGCGACGCAAATGTCTCTAGAACAAGAATATCTTCCCCGCTATAATGAGCGCCTTCAATTTTATTGCGCACTTCAAAAACACCGATTGCGGTTCCATGCAATACGAGAGGCACCATTAAAAGGGAACGTGTTTCAAAGCCGGCCCATTCATCAATTTTTCCAAAATGACGCGTATCATTAATGACATCGTCAATCACAAGTGGTTTGATTTGTAAATATGCCCGCGCGGCCACGCTGCCATTCAACGGAACGCGGGCCTCTTTGAAAGAATCATGAAACCCCTGCATCGACCTAAAAAAAAACTCCTCGGCTGCCGCATCATATTCCATGATGATGGCGGTTTCGCTTTCAGTTAATTCAGATGCCGCGGAGAGAATGGATTGCAAATAGGTTTCAAGCTCAGCCACACTACTGAGGCTGCGCGTACCTTCAAGAAGACGAGCAAGGAGTTTTACCTGATCTATTGCCATATTTTATCTATAGTAAGATTATACTTCACTGGTCTATCTGTAGTAAGTATTGCAGGCTACCCGATGAGGAAATTGCAATAGAATATCTTAAGGAGAAAAATCATGGCAGGTAAAAAAGTACGCGTCGCTATTATTGGCGTGGGAAATTGCGCATCCTCGCTCGTGCAGGGAGTTCAGTTCTACAAGAATGCAAAAAAGGATGAGGTCATTCCCGGTATTATGCACACACAATTGGGCGATTACCACGTCGGCGATATTGAATTCACCATCGGCATTGACATAAACATCAACAAGGTGGGCAAAGACCTTTCTGAAGCCATTTTTGCCGAGCCCAATAATACATTCAAATTTTCGGAAGTTCCCAAGCTCAAGGTGCCTGTGGTGCGCGGCATGACCCATGACGGACTGGGTAAATATTTAAGCGAGATCATCACCAAGGCGCCCGGCCCTACAGCAGATATTGTCAGGCTGCTCAAAGATACCAAAACAGACGTGATCATCAACTTCCTGCCGGTTGGTTCTGAGATGGCAACCAAATGGTATGTGGAACAGGCTCTTGAAGCAGGCTGCGCATTCGTAAATGCCATTCCTGTTTTCATCGCATCTTCTGAATATTGGGGAAAGCGTTTTGCAGATGCCGGCCTGCCCATCCTCGGCGATGACATTAAGTCACAGCTGGGTGCGACCATTTTACACCGCGTCATCGCCAGCCTGTTCGTGGACCGCGGCATAAAGATCGACCGCACCTATCAACTCAACTTCGGCGGCAACACAGATTTCCTGAACATGCTCGAACGCGAACGCCTTGAAAGCAAGAAAATTTCCAAGACCAACGCGGTCACCAGCATGATCCCGTATGATATCGGCAAAGATAACGTCCACGTAGGGCCCAGCGACCACGTCCCCTGGCTGACCGACCGCAAGTGGTGTTACATCCGCATGGAAGGCACCACTTTCGGCAATGTGCCGCTCAACATGGAACTCAAACTCGAAGTATGGGACAGTCCCAATTCGGCCGGCGTAATGATCGACGCAGTGCGCTGCGCCAAGATCGCACTTGACCGCGAACTCGCAGGACCCATCGTTGGACCGTCCTCTTATTTTTTCAAGACTCCGCCCAAACAATTCCGCGATGATGTCTGCCGCGATAAAGTGGAAGATTTTATTTCGGGTAAGAGTGACGAGTAGATTAGTAATCAGTTATCAGTAATCAGTGGGACGTCTGCAAAATGCAGACGTCCCACTTTTTCAGGTAGAATTTGACTATGAAAATAAATTACGCTTCACGCCTTACGCATTATTTCCTGACCTTTAGCCTGCTGGCTTTGCTATTGGAATCTTGCCAACCTGCAGCAGTTACTGCCGACCCAAA
>JANODZ010000270.1:0-2567 GCA_031412935.1 Anaerolineales bacterium | reverse complement strand
CTTTGGGAGAGGGCGGGTGAGGGAGTTCTAATGCTCGAACAATACTGTCTTATACCCTAATGCAGTAAAGAACTTAAGCAAATATGCCTCTGCATTTGTCTGTCCCTGGGTAAGAACGCCATCTTCCAGCGCAGCCTTGCGGATCTCATCTTCCGCAGATTGACGCGCCAGGGTCTCAAGCTGTTCGCTGCCTTTGGTCAATGCGCCTATCTGGCGGTCATACACATACGACTTATCATTATCAAGTGTCGCTATGAAGATCTCAGTCGGCGGCAATTTCACATACAGCACGGTCCCATCCAGACGCAAATCACCGGGCTGGAGTTTCTCCATGTCTATGCCGGCGATCACAGTGCCATGAGCCACGAACAGGATCTTGTCGCCATAGAGAAAACCAAATGTGCCCTGTCCTACTTCAGCCGAGATGACCTTTTCAATGCTATATTGAATGGTCTCGAGCCGCGCCAGCGCGCGCACCTCGTTGATATAGGTCACAGGGTCAACGATAATGGTGGGTGTGGGATTCATGATTTGCGCGACCTGGGTCTGCAAAGCCTGATTTGCCTCATTCACCCGTTGAAAGGGGGCAGTCGCCGCCGAGGCGCTCTCGCGTATGGTTTGTACGATAAAATATACTCCAGCGGCCAGTACCCCCAGAATCAGAATCGACATGATTGTATTAAAATTATTTTTCATAGCTCTCCTTTCTTATATGTCTTATTATAGCAACATAGTATGATTGTGCGCATGCAATCCTGTAAAATGAAAAAAACCCTGCTTACTCTCGTTTTCGCTATTCTTGGATGTTCATCTCCCATACAATTGATCTGGGGGACTCCCACGCTGACTCCCACTCCCACGCAGATGCCTGCATCCACACAGACGCCGCTTGCCACGCCCGAGCCTGGTACTGAAAAAAACCCATTAATCCTCGCTTTAGGCATTTCCGCGCACCCCAGCCCCGAGCTGATTGCGGCTGGCGAGGTCATCGCGGCTTTTATTGAATCACACACAGGCTACCGCCTGGTGACGATCGTACCTTCTACTGAAATTAATCTCGTTGAGGCCATGGATAAAGGAAACGCGCATATCGTCTCGTTATCGCCGTTTGCATATTTGTTCGCTCGCGAGAATGACTCGGTCACAGCCATTTTGGCAGGCACACGCAATGGCCAAATGTTTTATGGCGCTCAATTCCTTGTCAATCGCGAGAGTGGCTTCATCTCTTATTATGATGCGGAACGTAATCAGAATACAGCCGAAGCCGCTGCAGCGCTGCAGCAATTCCAGGATAAAAAACCCTGCTGGAGCGATAGCGCCTCACCCTCAGCGTATGTGGTTCCGCTCGGAGTGCTGAATCAGGCCCAGGTTAAGGTGAGCAGCGCGGCCTTCCTCGAAGGTCAGTTGAACGTGGTGCGCGCTATCTACGCTGCCGACATCTGTGATTTCGGTGTAACATTTATTGATGCGCGTCAATTGCCCGCGCTTGAGGCGAATTATCCCGATGTAATGGACAGGGTCAAGGCCATCTGGCACGTGCCGAATGTTATTCCGTATGAAAATATATCGATCTCGAATTCACTGCCGCTTGAAATGCGCCGTGTGATCCAACGTGCCTTCATTGATTTGATGTTCACGCCCGAAGGCAAATCCGCGATGCAGACCGTATATGGCATGGACGAATTACAGATCGCCGAAGATGGGATGTATGCAGACTTCGCATTGTACGTAAAGATCTCAGGTTTGGATCTGGTGAATTTAATTAAATGAAACTTTGTTCTCCCGATACTGCTACTGGACTATGTGAGCGCAGCCGCGGATTTTTCGCGGCGTTGTCGAATAATTGCTTTCAAAAAAGTCAATTTCAGATCGAACCCTCCTTCGATAACGCTCCATGAATGTGTATTCAAATCTCTACTCAAGACGGATAATAACCAACTATGTTCAAAAAAATATTGCAACCCCTCCTGCGCCTGGCGCTGATTCTCAGCTTATTTTCTGTGTTTGGCTTGTTTCTCATAAAAATTGTTGTATTGCTTTTTGCCATGCCACGAACTTTCACAGTAGGCGATGTCCCTGCTGAACGCGTGGCAATTGTTTTCGGCGCGGGTTTGCGTTACGATGGAAGCCCTACTGCCATTCTGAGGGACCGCGTGGAAACCGCCGTGCAACTTTATCAACAGGGCAAAGTGAGCAAGTTGTTAATGAGCGGCGATAATAGAGTCGTAGAATACAATGAACCCGAAGCCATGCGCCAATACGCGCTTGAACTTGGTATTCCTGATGAAGATATTGTTTTGGATTATGCAGGCCGCCGTTCTTATGATACCTGCTATCGAGCCAATGCCATCTTTCAAGTAGACTCGGCCATCCTTGTCACACAAAGGTTTCATCTGCCGCGTGTTTTGTTTTTGTGCAATTGGTTCGGCGTTGAGTCTACAGGCGTGGAAGCGGACAATATTTATTTCCGAAAAATCTCACGTTTTTTCTGGAACACGCGCGAATTGTTTGCCACCACACAAGCGGCTTGGGATGTGTATGTGACAAAACCACTTCCTGTATTGGGC
>JANODZ010000269.1:0-2614 GCA_031412935.1 Anaerolineales bacterium | reverse complement strand
GCGGTCTGGTATTGAATTAAGAGGGGAACAGGATGGATTAATTCCTGATCCGGATTGGAAGCGTATTAATACCGGCGAGAACTGGTCTACCGGCGATACGTATATCGCCAGCGTAGGACAAGGCTACGTGCTCGCAACACCTTTGCAGATCTTAATGTCGGGTGCAACTGTCGCTAATCATGGCAGGTTGATGCAGCCAACCATCATTCGCGAAATTACAGACGGTGACGGAAATCCGGTCGAAGCCTGGTTTAATCCCGACCCGAATGTGTTTAATTTTACAAATTTTCAAACCCCAAATAGTTATCAGGTTTCACCGTTTACTCCCAACTTAAAATGGGACGTGACTGTCACCCCGATGATCAAAAGCTATTCTTGTGACCTTGGCTATTGTAGTTTGGGTGATGAACTTAAAATTATTCGCCCTGAATCAATTGAGGCGGTCAGAGAAGGTACCCGCTTGGCGGTCACGGCTCCCATATTCGGCACGCTGCGGAATGTATTTGGTGATTTTCCAATTGCCGTAGCCGGCAAAACGGGAACGGCCGAGTATTGTGATGACGTTGCCCGCGCCGCGGATCAATGTGATTTTGGCAAATGGCCCACTCACTCGTGGACATTGGCCTATGCGCCTTATGACGACCCTGAGATCATTGTGGTCGCTTTTGCCTACCATGGCGGCGAGGGAGCCAGTGTTGCCGCTCCGATTGTTTCGCGTGTGATCAAGGCCTACTTTGAGTTAAAAGCAATTGACATCGCGCAGGGTGCTCCAAGCCAGTAATCAAAGAGAATTAGTTTTCGATTCCATTTCACACTTTACGTCAGGTATAATTCAATCTAATAAACCCTCTTAAATTATTTTATGGAGCAAATTACTTCTCTTGTTCAGATCAAAGGTATACGGGATGGACTTCTCGCGACATTTTCGGATGCGCCATGGGAAGACCAGTGTATTGCTTTGCTTGCCCAAATTGATGAAAAACCCGCTTTTTTTCAAGGTGCGCGGCTGGCGCTTGATGTTGGGGCGCAGATATTAAAAGTTAACGATCTGGTTGGCTTGCGTGATCATCTCTCAGAACGCAACCTGTCGTTATGGGCATTGATCAGTGAATCGCCAATCACAGAACAAACTTCACAATTACTTGGGTTGGCAACCCGTATCTCCAAGCCACGACCCGAAGAACAAAAACATACGGATACCATCACAGAGGATACTGCTTTATTTATTAACAAAACCCTGCGCTCTGGAAAACGCATTGAATTCCCTGGAAATATTGTAGTGATGGGAGATGTAAACGCGGGTGCGGAAATTATCGCGGAAGGCAATGTAATCGTCTGGGGACGGGTGCGCGGCATGATCCACGCCGGAGCGAAAGGTGATCGCTCAGCATCGATTTGCGCTCTTGACCTTTCTGCAACTCAACTACGCATCGCGGATGAAGTCTCTGCCATGCTAAAACCACAAAAAGATCCGAAGCCAGAGATTGCGAGTATTAATAGTGAAGGACGATTGCAAGCCGAACTTTGGCACGCCGGAAATTAAATTAACATAGGAAAAAACATGACTGCTCAAGTAATTACTGTTACATCTGGAAAAGGCGGTGTGGGTAAAACCACAGCCGTTGCAAACCTTGCCACAGCGCTTGCCGCAGATGGCAGGAAGGTAGTATGTATTGACGGCGATATTGGCTTGCGTAATCTTGATGTCATTATGGGGCTTGAAAACCGTATTGTCTATGATATTGTTGACGTGATCGAAGGCCGCTGTAAATTAAAACAGGCGATGATCCGCGATAAACATCTCCCGGAATTGTATTTGATCCCAGCCGCTCAGACGCGGGATAAGAACGCCGTTTCGCCATCAGATATGATCCGCATCTGCAATGACCTCAGACCAGATGCTGAATTTGTGATCATCGATTCGCCCGCAGGTATTGAACGTGGTTTCCGAAATGCCATCGCCCCCGCAGATCGTGTCCTGGTGGTGACCAATCCCGAAGTGAGTGCGGTTCGGGATGCGGATAGAGTAGTAGGAATTCTTGAAGCGGAAGATAAAGGCAGCCCGGCCTTGATTCTTAATCGCTTAAATCCGATATTGGTTAAAAATAATGACATGCTCTCTGCCGAGGATGTTTTGGATTTGCTTGGCATACAGTTGATCGGTATTGTGCCTGAAGATGAGTCTGTTATTATCGGTTCGAACCGCGGTGCGCCTGTTGTAACGGATCCCAAGAGTCGTGCGGGAATGGCTTTTCGAAATATAGCAAAACGTTTACAAGGGCAGGATGTCCCATTTATGGACCTGGATTCGCAAAGCGGTTTGTGGAGCACGATTCAAAAATTGACGGGCAGGAAGTAAAATGAACATTTTCACCCGAAAACGAAGCGCCGAGAGCGCAAAAGAACGCCTGCAGCTTGTTTTGGTACACGACCGCACAGATCTAACTCCGGCGCAATTGGAAGCCTTGAAAGATGATTTGCTTGCCGCCATTTCCCGGTATATTGAAATTGACCCGCAGGCAGTTCAAATCGAACTGGAGCGCGATGGACGCTCTCAGCGATTGATAGCGGATATTCCCCTTCGTAATGTACCTCGTCATCGCGCGGGTTAAAT
>JANODZ010000268.1:0-16325 GCA_031412935.1 Anaerolineales bacterium | reverse complement strand
CTTTTACACGCTCTGCCAGTTGATCGGGAGAAAAAGGCTTCAGCAGGTATTCTTCCGCACCGGCTTCCAACCCGGTATTTATTTCAGAATCCTGTCCTTTGGCTGAGAGGAAGACAACGGGAATATCCTTTAGAGAATTATCAGCCTTCATTGCGCGGCAAGCCTCATATCCAGTCATCCTCGGCATACGGACATCCATGATGATGATATCGGGAATAATCAAGGAGGCTTGATGCAGGGCATCTTCTCCATTGGGAGTGGTTGTGACTTCATGACCCGCGAAGCGCAGGACAAAAGCCACCAGCTCGCGGATATCCGGTTCATCTTCTGCTATTAAAATCCTTGCCATTCAAGCTCCATTATTAACAATCGGCAGGGTAAAGGAGAAAATACTTCCTTCACCCGGCACGCCTGTGCTTGTCATCCAGATTCGTCCGTTGTGCATTTCAACCAGTTGACGAACAATTGGGAGACCCAGGCCCGTTCCCGGCGTCGCCAATACCAGTGGGTCTTCACCCCGGAAGAAACGGTCAAAGATGCGGATTTGATCATCGGGCACGACGCCTACGCCATTATCCTGCACATCCACCTGTACTTCACCATTGTGTTGATGGATATTTACACGGATGGTTCCGTTGCTTGGCGTATAGTTGAAGGCGTTATCCACAAGATTGTCAATGATCTGGCGGACGCGAACGCCATCGCCCATAACAGGTGTTATCTTAGCGGGCGCATCCAAAGACAGCGCCATGGGTTTATTCTCGTTTTGCGAGCGCCGCAATGCATCAGCAATGACATCTTCAGCGATCTCGCGCAGGTTTACAGATTGGGGATTAAGCGTGATGCGCCCTGCTTCAATCCGGGATATATCCAGCAAGTCGGTAACAAGAATATTGAGACGATCGATATTATTCCGGACAATATCGAGAAAGTGCATTTGATTTTCAGAGAGCGCACCCGCCGCGCCCATCGTTAAAATTTCGACATAACCCTTGATGGCTGTCATGGGTGTGCGTAACTCATGGCTTACGGTTGCCACAAATTCAGATTTCAAACGATCTACTTCGACTTCATGGGTAATATCACGGAAGATGGATACAGTTCCGAGAAAATCATTTTGCAGGATCACAGGTGCAAGATGGACGAGCGCAATACGCTCATTTTCCAATTCCAATTGCTCGGCATACGTATCGCCGGGTTGATACGAAGAAGGGTCTTCGGACCAGCGTTTGATGGTTTCCATCCAGGTACTGGCGGCCTTTCCAAATAAGCCGCCAAAATCATCCATGGCGCTGCCCAGCAAACGTTCTTCATCGATTGCCAGAATGCGCTCAGTAGAACTGTTAACAAACGTGATGTGATTATCTGCGCCGGTTACCAATACGCCATCTGCCACAGCTTCAAGGATGGCTTGTGAACGACTGGCATCTTCCTGTTCTTTGCGCAGCATTACGCCAAGGCGTTCAGCCTGGTCGCGGATCAATTCGTAGAGGTGCGCATTGTTAATTGCAACAGCGACCTGACCTCCGATCGCACTTACGAGGTTAAGCATTTCCCGGCTAAAGAAATTTTCTGCACGTTGGAAGACCATAAGAACGCCGATCACATCCTCGCCTACTTGCATGGGCACCGCGATGGCACTTTTGTGGCCGATACCCGTAGTAGAATTTTTCACCCAACGAGGGTCTTGATGAAGATCATGAGCCAATACAGATTCACGATTCTGGACAACCCAGCCTGCAAGACCTTCGCCAACCTTTAATGTAAATCCACGCCCGCCTGCTTCATTCAGATCAGAAAGGTAGCCAAACCCAGCACGGTAGTGCAAAAGATTATCTTCTGCATGTAAAAGCATAATCGTACCTTGTTCTGCGCCAATGGCTTCATTCAACAAAGACAATGTTCGATTAAGGGCACGATCCAGGTCGAGGCTGGAGGAAACCTCAGTGAGAATACGCAAAAGGGTTTCAGTGTTAAGTTGTTCGCGTTGTAATTGGGCGGTACGCTCAACCACACGTATTTCAAGCAGGGAAGCAAGGTTCTGCGTTTCAGCGAACAGGCGTCCGTTTTGAATGGCGACAATGGCTTGATTTGCAAGCGTGCCAAGGATCTGCACATCTTCTTCGCTATACATTCCTGCTTGATAACTTTGGACGGAAAGCATGCCAAGAGCATTACCACCCAGAATCATGGGGACAGCGATGATGGATTGGGTACCCGCTCCATCATCGCGGGCCAGCGCCCTATCCAAGACATCGCCCGTTTCATGTGTCGAAACCAAAACCGGCTTGCCGCTTGTGATAACCTCACTGCTCAACCCTGTGCCAAGAGGAAGACGCGCTCCTACCAAACGTTTTCCGCGATCTATTAAATAAACAGGATCTAGTTCATTATTCTCCTGATCTAATAATATGATCATAAAAAATTCCAAAGGCACAAGACGTTCAGCCGCTTTACGCGTTGAGGCATAAATTTCTTCCGGATCGAGGCTAGAGCTGATCTGGGAACTGGTTTCATTAAGAATGGCAAATCTTTCGGCGGTACGAACAGATAATTGATACAAACGCGCGTTTTCAAGCGCTACCGTAGCCTGATTTGTGATCGTGCGCGCAATTTCAAGTTCATTTGAGCCAAAGAGAATTTCACTTGTTATTTGTATAAAAACAAGCGCAGAAAGGTTTTGTCCACGAATAAGAGGAAGAACGACCAAACCTTTTATATCCTCACCCAACATATCACCAAGCGACGCGAGATCAGGCTCCTTACGAACATCATCAGTATTGAAAATACCACGCGATTCTCGTAATCGATTAAAAATGGGCGAATCAGGTAAGGGTCGCGGAAGCTTGCTTTTAACCCGCGGGACCGAAATTTTCCATATCGCTTGATCCCTCTCAAAGGTCACAATCGAGGCGCGCCGCGCATCTAATCCTTTAAGAAGCTCGGTGGCGGTTAAATTTAGAATTTGGTCTGTATCCAGCAAGCCGGTCAATGCGGAAGCGAAGCGATTAAGTGTTGCAAGACGTTGTGAACGCTGATCCAATTCGGTGGCGCGGCTGACACTATCTTCATACAGGCGGGCATTATCGAGGGAAACGGCAGATTGACTCGCGAAGGTGAGACAGACCTGAGTTTGATCACGCGTGAAATGATGCGCCTGCCATTTTTCCACCGCTAGCACACCCATCAACTCACCTTTGGAAATCATTGGGATGCCAAGCCAGGAGAGGCGCGGCTTTTCCGTTGGAAGGAAGCGCGAATCTTCACGCACATCATTAACCAAAATTGGTTGACCCGTTTGCCCCATTTCTTTGAAGAGCACGCTGTCTTGAACAGAAATTGATAAACCAAGCCTTTGTTCGGTGTCTGAAAAGCCCCGCGCAGATATAACCGAAAGACGATCTTTCTCCCGCAGCCAAAGTGTGGCAGTATCATAAAAAATAATGGGGGTTAGCTGATCGAGTAAAGAATCTATCAACTGATGGCTGCTCAGACTGGAAGTGAGTGAAGCGGCGGCATTATTCAAAGCATGCAACTGTCCGGCGCGTTCTTGTGTGGCGTTTACAAGACGAACGTTCTCAAGAGTAAGGGCAATCTGCTGGGTGAGCGACAACAAGAGCGCTTCATCATCAGCAACAAATGCAGAGATGGTATTGAAATTATCCAATATCAATAATCCGACACCCTGAGCCGCGGAACCAATTGGGACCATTAAACTTGATACAGGTAAACGGCCGCCGGTAGCCTCACGATAAAGCGCAAGATTATCCACAGTTAAGTTGTAATCACGCACGAAGTTGATCTCATCAATGCGGCGGGCAGTCATGTTCATAAATACTGTGCCCGGCAAAGCCTCGCCCTGATGATAATTGATGGCTAACATGCTGGTGTTATCGGCATAGCCTGAGGCTGCACGCGGGATGAGCATTTCAGATTGTTGATCCCACACCAGCACCACGCCTGCGTGAGCATGCGGCAGAACACGAATTGAACTATCAAGCAGGGATTTGACAATCGCATCTGGATCCAAACCTGAAAGCTGGTGATTAAAATCAAGCAGCAGGTTTACTTCATCAAGGCGGCGGCGGGTTTGGCTGAGCAGGGAAATATTCTGCAAGATCAAGGAAGCCTGCTGGGAAATTTGCAAGTAGACCTTGCTGTCTTCATCTGTAAATGCCGGCATTGATTCATGGCTTATGGCCAACATAGCCGCCACGGGTTTATTTTCTACAAGTACGGGCAAACAAATTACGCTCTTTGCATGCAATGAAGTCAGTAATATAGCATCACGCCATTCCTGATTTTCATCGAGGTTGGAAATAAGAACGGATTCGCCACTTTGCAAACAGGCACGTAATGGGTTACGTTGACCAAATAAAGATTCTACATTGGTGGAACGCGGCAAACTACCCAACACATGCAAAAGACGCGGGCCATCGGCCGTATTCTCAGCCACAAGCGCGACAGACATCCCCAGCTGGGTGATGGTTTCACGGCCGAGTGCAAAAAGTGCTGAAGATGCATCCAATTGGCGGCTGATTGATTTGGTAATAGCCAGGCCTGCGCGAACACGCTGGGCGCGTTGATCCAAATTATAAAGTGAGAGGGTCTGTTCCAGGTCTTTATGCAGCAGAATTGGAAGATCGTTCTGCGTAATATCAATTAATCTTTGCTGGCGCTGCAAGCCCGAGGCAAGAGAATCAACGCGGGTCTGTAAGTTGCTCTGGCGGAATGTGTTATTGATCAATAGCGCAGCTTGAGCGGCAAATACTTCCACCGCTTCAATGGTTGTACGATCAGGGCGCAAGCCGTTGGCTGGGTCATCCAAACTAATCAAGCCCACAACCTGCCCTTCAACATTTTCTAGCGGGACAATTAAGGTGTCATCCTTAACCCAGGCAGTGGAAGACGCAGCTTCAGTTTGAGAAACATTTAGTGTGGCGAGGTGCACATCTGAAGGAACCGCAGGGGATAGGTCAACGGGAATGAAATAGGAACGACTTATTTTAAATTCCTGCTTCATTAATTGTTTTATGCCTACAAGCGGCTGCTTGTGAAGGATCAATTCATTAAGGGTTTCTCGTGCAATGCCCACAGCAGTCAGACGGCGTAACATGCCAGTGTCCATCTCAACCATGCTCATCACTACCACACGGAAGGGGGTTGAATCTCGGATTCCGCGCGCGATCATCTCCAGGCCCTGGTCCAGCGGTTGATGGGTACCCAGGCTATAGCTTACATCTGTCAGGCGCACAAGCGTATCTGAGCGGCGGCGCATTAACTCGGCATTTTTCTTTTCAGTTTGATGGCGTTTCACATTACTTAAGGCAATACCGGCCTGTACTGCAAGTGTTTGCACCAGTTCAATTGTCTCTGGCGCAAAGAAGTCTGGTTGATTGGCATGCAGGCTGATTAAGCCGATCGTGAGCGATTGATATGTGATCGGCGTAATGATCGCGGAGCGCACCTTTTTATGCGGCGCCGGGTAATTCTCTTTTGAAAAATCTGAAATAATTCGGGGTTCTCGTTTTTGTATTACATCCCGTTCAAGAGCAGATAATTCATGTTCGACTTCGCAACCGGCAAAAAGTTCAATCTTTGGGTTGGCCGGGTCACTCTCCGCGTCGAACAACGATACAGAGGAACACTCTGCCTGCACCACAAGCAAGCTCTCATCGCGAATAATCTGAAGTAAATCCTTAAGATCAAGCGACGCACTCAGCTCCCTGCTGATACGAGTGATCGCGGATAGCTGATCTACCCGGCGGCGCAAAGAATCATCTGTTTGCCCAAACAAGCCGGCTGATTCCACTGCAGTTGCCAGTTGGCTTGCAGCTGTGGCTACGATTTGCAGATCATAGGAATTAAAATAATTGGTTTTAAAACTTCCCAAGACCAATTCGCCGATGCTGCGTTCACGTGCCACCAAAGGAACAACAATCACTGATTCAAGCAGAAGCACGGTCGATAATGAAAGATAAACGGGTATCCGGCCGCTATCTGTACCGAGATGATCAGTTAAGAATGGCTTTTGACTTCCAGAAACCGTATAACGGTAATTAGGATCATCCACTAATATTTGTGTGAAGGAACTGGCAATATCCTCTGCAACGCCAAACATGGATTCGCGGCTCAAACTTAACTCTCCGCGTGCTTCATTCATTAAAAAGACCAGACCGGCATCTGCCTGGAAGAGATTTGCTAATTCCTGGACAGAATATTTTAGGATTTCATCAATGGTTGCAGATGAACCAGAGAGGCTGGCGATGCGGTGCAGTGCACCGGAACGCTGGGCGCGTGCGCGCGCTTGCTGTACCAACAAAACATTTTCAATAATAGCCGCGGCCTGATTTGCCACGATATTCATTAAACGTATTTCTTCCGCAGTAAAGGGAGCTGCACCGCGTTGATGGTGCCCCACTTGAAAATATCCAAGCATCCGTCCGGAAGAGAGTAATGGGACGAGCGCAATATCCCTCAAACTGGCTGCCAGCGCCATATTTGACAAGCCAAGCATGCGCCAATTCTCATCTGTGGAGGCGCTCAAGGTAAAGATAGGCATTTGGCCGTTGATTACTTGCTCGGCAGGGCTATCGGCTAAAACATTTGTACGATAAATCTCAACCAAACTGGATGGTAATCCACGAAATGGAGCTTTCCCTTCCAGCGTATGTTTCTCTTCATCGTAAATCAGAAACCCAATGATTTCCGCTGAGAATAATGGCGCTATACCATCCACAAGTTGGGCAAACAGATTCTGAGTATCACGAACGGTACCCAGTGTTTGATTCAGATTCGCCAAACCAGCAAGTTCTGATGAGTGTTTTTGCTCATCTACATAAAGCTTGGCATTACGAATCGCGACGGCCGCCTGGCCGGATACCAATATCAACAGATCAAGATCATACTGACCAAACGCCCCGCTTCCCGTTTGGCCCGCTTCCAGTGTGCCGACCAACTCACCGCCCGCGATGAGCGGAATTCCCAAATACGATTGAACGGTAAGTAATTCATCGTTCATGGTCGATTCAGGCTGTGCGCGTGCATCCGCAAGCTTAATGGGAACCCGGCCAGCCGCTAATTGAGCAGTAAGTTTTCCGAACAGAGATGATGCAGCGCGCATCACATGCCCGGAATTTGTATCCGATTGTTGAAAACGAAAAGGAATCAGAGTCTCTTCATCTGCATCCCATAAATTCAACTCAAGCATATCGGAGGGCACGAGACGGCTCACATTATCTAAAATGGATTGCACTGTAGTTTTAAGATCAAGGCTTGCCGCGATGCTCTGGCTGAATTCGGTCACCACGCGCAGGGTCTCTTCTTTAGCGCCGCCGCTTTCTTCAAGCGCAGAAGAAAATTCCTTCCCGCGTAAAGAAACCAGCATCATCGGGTATGCGCCCGGAATCTCATAAGACGTAATTTCGACAAGCTTTCCCCCAATGGAAACACGTTTAAAACCGGAAGCTGCGCACAACTCAAAAAAATCATCTGACGGACGAACTCGCCGCGCCAGACGCTCAAGATCATAAGGTTCATTCTCACGCATGCCAAAATAAGTGCGCGCGAGCGCGCTTATATATTCCACCCGCCCGCCCGGGGTGAGGATGAGCACCGCATCATTTGATATTGAAGATTCAGGAAAAGAAAAAGGATTAACGTCAGCCTGTATTGCATTGTTCCCACCTGAAAAAAGGCGCAGAACAAGCCAGACTAGTACAATAATTACCAGTCCAGCAATAAACAAGCCAACGCCCAACCCGCTAAACATATTCGGTTGACCTTATCCGGCGGCAGAGGTAGCCGCTGTATCCTGTCGGCGTGCTTCAGCCGCAAGCTCTGTAATTTCACGAATGTCTGCAAAGGATTGCAAACTCGGCGAGATTAATCCCGCAGAAAAATACATAAAACCAACCTTCTCCAATCCGCCTTCAGCCATTGGCGCCAGGACGAATCCCTGCTGGCGATCCATGAAGTTATAGTGACTTTGCACTTCATTCGCAAAGCGATCTTTCAGCCTTTGGCGAATTTTTGGCGCGGCTTCGTTTGTGGTAATAATGATGAAGTTATCACCGCCCGCATGACCGATGAAATCTTTTGTTGTACCCAACTCATCAACCACTTCGCCGATCATCATCGCCGCGAACCGCACCACATCATCACCGGCTACAAAACCATAAACATCCTTGAAGGCTTCAAAATTGTTGGCACGCACATCCAATAAAGCCCAATCCTGCTCGCGAATAATACGGCGTAACTGCTCTTCGATCAAACGGCCAGCGGGCAAACCGGAGCGTGGATCTGTGAGACTTTCACGTTCTGAACGGCGAATGGCACCTTGCACGCGCAGCTTTAATTCCTCAATATCAAAGGGTTTGGTGATGTAATCATCTGCACCCAATTCCAGGCCTTGCAGTTTGTCACTGCGTTCATCTTTTTGCGTAAGGAAAATAACCGGGATGTGACTGGTGCGCGTGCTGGTCCGCAAATTACGGCAGACTTCATAACCGTCTATATCCGGCAGCATAATATCCAACACGATCAAGTGCGGCAAGGCATGCTTCGTCTTCTCTAAAGCATCACGGCCGCGATTCGCTACATCCACGTCATATTGCAGGCTCGTGAAGTAGATCTTGAGCATATTGGCAATATCAATATCATCTTCCACTACCAAAAGCCGGGCATTTCCCATGTTAAGCCTCCTCGTAAGCGCGTCGATACCCCTTGCGGGCATTTTTTCGAACGGCTTCGATCTGTTCATTGGTCACTTCGCGCTCAAACGAGCGGAAGCCACTCATACGAAAACCATGTTTTTCTGCGATAGCGCTGATGTCCTTTACGCGTTCCAGGGTGATATCCTTGCCAACCGTATAATCCTCGAAGCGGCCTTCCAAAGCCAGCGCAATGGTTTCTGCCATACAGGCGTAAGCCTTTCCTTCAGGGAAACCAAAGTTAAAATGGAAATTTACAGCGCCAGGTATATCTACCATGCCGCCGTCAATCACTAATATATCATTTCTCACCGCCGCCACCATTGCAGAAACATCACGAGGACGGGCTACATCACAAACCACACTTCCCGCCTGCAAATGCTCAGGACGGATGACATCATGGATCGAACTTGTCACTGTCAGGATTAATTGTGCATCTTTAAGGACGTCCATCTTCGTGCTAATGGCCAGCTCGCTGCGCGCATGGATTTTAAGCCTGTCTCGTAAAACTTCGAGTTTTTTCTCGTCCCTGGCAACAAGCAAAACCCGCGCCGCCTCTCCAGCCAACAGTTCGGCGCAAACACGGCCGATCGCTCCAGTGGCGCCAACAATAGCCACCGTCGCATATTCCATTTTTATATCCATCACATGGGCTGCATCGCGAATGGCCTGTACAGCCATGGCCACCGTAAATGAATCCCCCGTCGTAACCGGCACATCCAGTGCCCTGGCAATCGTCAGGCCGGCATCGCCTATCACTGATGTAAAAGCCCCCAGACCGAGAATATTTGCGCCAAGTTTTTCAGCCATGCGCCCGGCCTGGATAATTTTACGATAGACAGTGCGCTCAGGCAACTGCATCATTCGGCGGGGGGTGTAAGGGCAGGCAATGAACCAACCTTTGATAACCTTGCCAGTCGCTTGGGATGTGATCCCTTCGATCTCCGAAATATAAACGGGCGGGAAAAAAGTGGAGAAAAAATCGATTTGCCGCTCGCTCAATACACGCCCTAATAATGGGAACTTACGGCTGACATCTCGCTTGGGATCAATGGGATGGATGATGAATGCGAAACTATCCATTTTTTACCACGACTCTGATACACCTTTCAAATGTTTGTGATATGGGGTCTGGTGCAGGTGCGCAAGTTTTAAACGATGGTGATCACTCTCTTCGAATGTAATATCGCGATCAATCACGCGCAATTCCTTGGAAGCCGCCAGGACGACATCCGATTCGATGGTTCGCGCAGGATAAACGATCATGCCGGAACCAATGCGGCAATTATGCCCCACACAACCTCCCATCACCGGCCGGTTGGACAGGCTTAATTTTCCATTCCCATCGCGGGCCCGAAGCGGTGATGGAATCAGGTTGTAATCCGTCCATGTGGAACCTGCCCCAATAAATGTATTGCGCCCAATGACACACATTTGCAAACAAGTATTTTGAGCCACCATGCTATGTTCCATGATCGTGGTCATAAATAATGCGGTGCGAAAAGGAAGGAACGCGCCATCTCCAACCACGGAAAGCATGAGCTGTACATCCTGTGAAATGTTGACATTATTTCCAATAATACAATTCTCGATCACCGCTCCCGCATTGATGGTTACGTTGTCGCCAATGGTCGTGGGGCCGTGAATGATGGCGCTGGGGTCAATTACACAGCCTTTGCCTATTTTTACCAATTCTGAACACTCAAGAACCTGCCGGCCTTCATAAACAGCCTTGCCAAGGATCTTTAACTTAAATGCCAGGTTTTCATTCAAACGTTTTTCAAAACGTGCGCCATGTGCAAATTGGCCAAAAACCATATCTGCAATAAAGACATGCACCCAAGAATCAATTGCCATCATTGCGCGCAAAGGGACTTGAAAGACAAGGTCGCCGCTTCGATCCCCCATGTAGGTCGGCACATGATAGTAGCCGATCTCGCGCGCCTGCATGTCGATCACGAGCGGTTCCACACCAGCAACGGGGCCATTGGGGTAGTACCATAAATCTGCAAGGTATAAACTTCCCGCAGGCGTGTAGGATGTGGAAAGCGGCAACGCATGTTCACGAAAGGCGGGATCGTCTGAACGGAAGGCGGCACGCACAGGTTTGTTGCGTTTAATCGCTGCCTTCATAAACGCTTCAATATAGAATTTATCGAAGAAGAGATTGTCGCGATAAACGATCGCCTGTTCGCGCACAGGTTGTAAACGCTCGCCCTGCTTCAATTCCAATTCGCGCGTCACATATGGCGCGAGTAAATTGCGCTGATGCAGCCAAAGCGGTGAGTTTTGAATCCGCAATTCACGCGCTGGTTCGCAAAATGGCATGATTTGGTTCTGCGCGTGCAGAATAATTTTTAACATGTTGGATGATTATAAATCAAAGTATGAGAGAAAACACCCATCCAACGAAACTGTTATTAAGTGGGGTCTCTGTGCTCTTGCACTAGGATAGCGGAGTCTGATCTATCACGATGGTGCAAACCGCGTCGCCGCGGGCAATACAAGCCGTCTCTTCAACATTAAATACCTTCCCGCCGCTCAGCCAATACAGGGCTTCCTGTAATACCCCCACCGCCAGATGACATATCGGCTCATCCGCTTTCCTTTCCCAACACAATGGACAACGTTCAATATGCCAGAAGATTTTGTTTTCCTTATCTTCCACAAGCACTCGTTGATCGGTGTGCTTATTAAAAAAATCTGCAAATGCCTTTGCGCCTGTATATATTTTTGCAGGAAAGGGAAGCAGGCGGAAGGCGATCTCGGTCAACCCAAGCATTGAACCATATTCTTTAAGACCATATTTGAAACTGGTACGTCCCACACGTAGAGCCAGCCCCCGCCCTCCACGCGGACCGTAAGCCTGCTCCAGCGTACTTTGCAGGAGGCTCACCGTTTCAAAGGAGAAGGCATGTTCTGCGTTAATCTGTGGTGAATTCTTAATGAAATTTTCGAGCGGAGCAAGGGGAAGTAAAGCATTCACACCATTCACGCCCATTACTTCCTGCATACCGAGCAAAATGATCTTCCCCATTTTAAGGGGATAGAAAAATGAGCCGATGCTCATGAAGCTGAAGACTCTTGATCCAGGAATGTTTTTAACTTTTGACTAAATACAGTCGGTTCTTCCAACATGATAAAGTGACCCGCTGCGGGAAAACGCTCGATCAGCGCGTGGGGTATGCCTGTTTGCATGGGCTGCCATTGCAGCGGATGGACAATTACATCCTTATCACCATACATACCCATCGCCGGGATTTTTATCTGTGGAAGAACGGGGATCAGGTCTGTGCGGCGCAGGGAAGCAATGGAGCGCAGGAAAGATTCGACGGTGGTACGTGAAAGATCACGGTCCATCATTGCCGGGAAGCGCGGATCCTTACAGATCAGGGGAGAATATAAGCGCATCGCTGTGCGGAAGACACCCATCATATTAAAAAGCATGAACGCAATCGGGCGATACCCTCCCAGCTTAAGCAGCGGCGCAAGAGATGAGCCTACCATCGGCGAACCCACAACAACCACTTTGCTTACACGCTCGGGATATTTAATGGCAACTGAGAGGCCTACCGTGCCGCCCATGCTGTGTCCTACCAACGGTGCATGAATGATCCCCAATTGCTCCATAAATTGATCAACGAGACTGACGAAATCTGAAACGGCATATGTTTCGCGTTTCTTACCAGATTCACCAAACCCCCAAAAATCCAAAGCGTAGGTGCGATAAAACGCGCCAAGATATGCCATGGTCTCCTGCCATAACCCCCATGAGCCAAGCCATCCATGCAAAAGAATTACCGGACGCCCGCGCCCGTATACTTCATAATGAACTATTCCCTGATCAGTTGTAATTGAAGACACAGCAAAGGATAAACCCGCTCCTATTTTCCGGATTCCATTTCTTTCATGATACTATACAGCAGCTCAAGTAATACCGTTTTCACAGTATCACGATTCGTAGCAACACAGGGTAAAAGTTTCGTGTTGACATCCAGGCGCAGGGCGTGACGAATGTCTTCAAGTTCCCAGGCGTCTTCCATATCCTGTTTATTTGCGGCAACCACAAAAGGCGTTGGAGCATATGCGCGGAAAGTCTCGAGGATCGAGCGCGCCTCACGAAAAGATTCAGGACGAGTGCTATCGACCATGACGATAAAGCCCAACATGCCTTCTGAGAGAATCTCCCACATGAAGTCAAAGCGCTTCTGGCCTGGTGTGCCAAACAGGAACAAGACCAGGTCTTCGTCCACAGTGATGCGGCCGAAATCCATTGCCACTGTTGTCGCAGATTTTACAGAGCGTTCTTCATCTGAAGAGATCTTGCGTTCCGTGGCAACTACGTCAATTTCGCTGACAGATTGAATAAACTGTGTCTTGCCAGCGCTGAAAGGACCTGTCACTACCATTTTGACCGTTTGCATAATTCCTATCCTTTTCTGTCCCTGAAAATTATATTGTTCGGATGCGGCCGATCAACTTATTGATCAATGATTTTTGTTCTTCTTTATCCTGCACCGGGAATTGCTTCGGGTTGGGCACAGGAGCCGCACCGGCAGGACGCGCTAATTCAACCAACCCGGCCTGCAACAAGCCGTAGACAATTCTACGCACGTCAATCTCACTCAACTTATTTGCAGCGGCAATCTGACTCATTGTATTCTTTGGGTCAACGAATTTGACCACTTTCCATTCATCAACACTTAAGTTTACATTGGTCAGCGGACGATTGGTAAACTTAAGCGCCATATCCAGGCTTGGGATTTCGTCCTGCAATTGCTCCAGTTCACGCAATTGACGCGAACCTTCAATAATAATATTCTCGAGATCCAACTTAACATTGATGCGGCCATCGGGCGGCAGCATTTCATTTTCAAATCGAAAAATACCTTCCACCCATGTAAACAATTTACGCACGACATCAGTGAAATATCCCTGTAAATTAAGCAGAATATCTTCCTGGGTTACATAGCCTGCATTAATAAGCAACAAGCCAAGCTCTTTATCGGTCATCTGTCCCGCACGGTCTGCAATGGCACGATATTGATTTACGTTGATCTTATTAGCCTTATGCAATACCGAGGCAAGCCCGCCATCCTCTTCCTTGCCAATCCGCGCATAAGCAAGCTTTCCATCACGGAAAGAAATTTGCGCCTGCTCCGAGGGGCCATCCAGAATCAAGGTTCCCGTCTTACTGGCAAGATTAATCAGATTAAGCAATTGTGTAATCGTAAAATCGCGTAAATTACCACGCAGGGCCATATAACCTCTATGTAGCCATTTATAACGGCTGAATTGGAAAATTATACTTGCTAGGTGAAATTGCGTCAATTAACCCGCCTGACATTCTTGTGAGGAATAAGAAACATAAAGCCCTGATTCCACAAAAAACATATCAAAACTCCTAAGTCTGAAGGAAATCAACACGAATCGTAAGTAAAATTTCACACATCTGATTAAGCCGGATTCCCCTTAATCGCCGTGTCTGTCACTCATCCTGATGTCTTAACCGTCCGCCACACACACGACAGAATCGGTCGCCGGGTTTTGTGCGCAGACCGCATTGTGGACAGTATGATTCTTCGCTGTTCTTTTCGAGCTCAACACGGGCATTTAACTTACGCTTTATTTTTTTGGAAGTCCCACGCCCTGACCGCAGGTAATAAACTAGCCCGCCCACGATCATGATCACTCCAAGACCGCCGATAAAATAAGGCAGCGTGTTGTTCAAGGATACGCGGCCCGGAGTGTTTTCATCCACTGGCGAGGCAGGTTGAACTCCCAGCGCGGATACGGCCAACGCGCTTGAAGATTTTTGATATTCAAGATTTAACACAAATTGCTCAGCTCTGGCAAGTGTAAAAGGATCGCCATGAAAATACTTATCACCTTCTTTTTCTTCTATTGAAGGAAGTTCGGGCGCTGTGGTAAGTGAGGTTGTATCCAGCGGTTCAAGTACACGGATTTCAAATCCATCGACTGCATATGCGCCATCCCACAAATAAGAAAAAATTCGTTGATTTCCATTGAAGATGATCGGCTGATAATACTCAAAACGGGCGGCTGTTGAATTTAATGTAACGGAAAATGACTGCCAATCACCATCCTCGGTTGGACCTTCGAATTTTGCATCGGCCAGGCTGCCATCTTCAGAATAACTTGCAACCGCGATCAAATTCGCATCCTTTGGAATTCGAAACATTAAATTCACAGGTAAAGTGGTGGTGGCGGGTAATTCAAAATCTGTAATGACCAGCATGCTGGGCTGGTCATATTCAGGCCATAACTGAACACTTACATTGGCGAGTGTCAAATCCGACTGGGCAGTGACAAAATTAGGAAATACAAATAAAATCCCCAACATTATTATTAATGACCACTTGCGCATGACAGAAACCTCCGATAAATAACGTTTCTTTTATCTTACCATGCACAGGAAACAACGGACAGAAATGAAATCACAAACTATTATGGATGAAAGTCACCTATTTTTAAGCATAGGCCAAATTGGCAATTTGACCTACCAATCTCCAGCATGCGCGATTATAGGGTGCGTTAAGCCCATGGAATTCAGCTCGTCTTGTTACAGCGCCGCAGATCGCATCAATTTCTGTCGGCGCTCCGCGGCGCACGTCCTGAAACATCGAAGAATGATTTGCAGCGGTCTTACGCGCAACATCTTCAACCGCGCTGACTGGATTATTAAAAGGCAAATGCACATGCTCGGCGGCGGCAACATCCGCTGTTTCACGTGCCAGTGATGCCATCATTCTGCGCACATTCGGACGCGTTAACAACTCACCATTGGCAACGCGCAATAACGCGGTCAATGGATTGATGGCAGTATTGATGACAAGCTTGCCCCAGATCAGCGACTGGGCATCATCCACAATTTGCAAATTGAAATTAGATGACCGAAGCGCCGCCTCGAGCGGACCGAGAGCCTGATTCCCCGCAGGGGTCTGTGACCGTTCAATGGAAATTATCCCCTCCCCGCCTGCTCTTACCAAACCCGGCCCAAGCAAGGTGGCTCCAGTGGTGGTAATGCCCAATGCAACCCGATCCGTTCCCAGGTAGCGCGTGAGCGTTTCTTTATTTCCGAGTCCATTTTGCAGAGTGACTGCGAGGCCATCATCCGCAAGCGATACTTTCAACTGCTGTGCCGCGCGCTCTGTCTGCCACGATTTGACCAGCACCAGCGCAACCTTCGCCCCGCTCACCTCACGCGGATCATCTGTCGCATGGACTTTATAAGCGCGTTCATTTCCGTTTGCACGCGAAGCGACAAGACGCGCGCCCTTTTGATTCAGCGCATCGAGTCCATGCATCCAGGTGCCAAGCAGGTGAACATCATGACCTGCTTCGCTTAATCGCGCCGCAAATAAAGTGGCTAATGCGCCGGTACCAACCAGCAAGATGGAATTTTGATTCATAAGTTTCTCTGAGTTTAAACGTTCAGACGTTCAAACTCACTCCATTCATCATCATTCATTTCAACCGTATGTTCCTGGGCGGGAAAACGTTTTGTTTCCACATCATCAAGATAATCAGTAAAAGCCTTATTCATCTGCGCATGGAAATTCGCATACTGCTTGACGAATTTCGGTGTGAAGC
>JANODZ010000267.1:0-14014 GCA_031412935.1 Anaerolineales bacterium | reverse complement strand
GTTATGAAATTCCCTGGCTATATTTTGATTATTTGCGCACAGGCGATGCCCGTCCTTTGGCTGGCGTGTTTTATCATAACGCCATGGATGTGGTGGCCATGGCGGCCTTACTGGCGCACGTCAGTGAATTACTTGCAGATCCATACAATGGGCGTGTGGAACATGGACTGGATTTCATTGCGCTCGGCAAATTATATGAAGACCTTAATTATTGGGATGAAGCCGCCCGCCTGTTCGAGCGTGGACTCGAGCTTGGGTTAAACGAAACAGATTTCGGCGTGGCAGTGAAGCGTTTATCCATCCTGCAAAAAAAACGCGGGGATGTGGATCAGGCGCTGCGCTTGTGGGAAAAAGCTGCAGAGCAGGGTCATACCTATGCTCATATTGAACTGGCAAAACATTATGAACATAAATTACGTAATATAAAGTCTGCGATCAAATGGACAAAATCTGCACGCAAAGAAGCTGAAAAAGCCGACCTGCCTGCATACATCCGCAAGCATTGGCTCGATGAGATAGATCACAGGCTGGCGCGTTTGGAACGCAAAGCCGGTATATAATCAGGCATTGTTTTCTAAAGGAGAATTTCAATGGAAATTACCGTTTCACAAGAACAAGGGCGTATTTCCATTTTTGTTATAAAAGTTAGCGGCCAATTAGATGGGCAATCCTATGAATCTTTGATCGCAAAAGCGCGTGAGGTTGTGGAAGGCGGCACTCGTAATATATTGCTCGACTTTGGCGATCTGACTTATATTTCCAGCGCAGGGTTGGTTTCATTACACACAATTGCCTTGTTGACACGCGGCGAAGATCTGCCCGACCCGCAGCAGGGCTGGTCGGCGTTAAAATCGATGGATCGCAGCCGCGATGGCGGTTTGCAAAAAAACCTCAAACTGCTCAACCCGCGCCCCGAAGTTCTCAGCGTTTTAGACATGGTGGGTTTCTCTGCCTTCTTCGAAGTTTTTACGGACAAACAAAAGGCGATCGATTCTTTTTAGCGGCATTAATAAAGCGATGGAGTAACGAACTGAATCACATTTTATTCGTCAGTGTATCTTAATATGAGTTGGAGGTTTTATGAAACGTAACGTTGGCAATATCACCATCATCGCCCTTATCATCTTAAACATAATCGTATGGTTCGTGTTTCCGCCGGAAAACGACGGCCGTGAGAACTTCGCGCGACAGTACGCGGGCGAGATCATCGGCGCGAACAATATTATTTTGATGGCCTGTTCATTGTTCCTGTCCACGCGCCCAAAGTGGGCCGAGAAATATTTCGGCGGCCTGGATAAAATGTACCTAACCCATCGCCACACCGGCACAGCCGCGTTCCTGTTGATCTTCGCTCATGTGTTGACAGTGCCCATCACGACCACAGGTTGGGCGCTCGGCAATTATCTGGGAGTCATCGCCTTCACCGGCATCGTCACCATTGTGTTGATCACGCTCGCGCCGCGCATTCCCTTTCTAAACAAGCTCACCGGCGGCGACTACGACGACTGGAAGAAGCTCAAGCGTTATATCGGCATCTTCTTCATCCTCGGCTTCCTCCACTCGCTGACGCTCCCCAATGGGCTTGACGCAAAGGTCGCTATCACGTGGGTGATGATCTTTTTCATCATCGGCACGGCTTCGTATCTGTATACGGAAATCTTTGGTGGCTTCTTCAAGAAATTTTTGCCTTACACGGTCGAGGCCGTGAATCATCCCAACAACTCAAGCACGGAAGTCATCTTGCGCGCAAAGAAGGAACCGATCCAAAAATATCGCGCCGGGCAATTCCTGTTCGTTCGCTTTTCGAGTGATAAGACATTAAACGAGTCGCATCCATTCACCATTTCCAGTGCGCCGCATGAAGACGTGCTGCGTGTCACCATCAAATCCAGCGGCGATTTTACACGTCATCTGTTTGACAACTTGCAGGCCGGCATGGACGCGATCGTAGAAGGCGCATATGGCATGTTTGATTATAAATCCGGCGGAGAGAAGCAGATCTGGGTTGCGGGTGGTATCGGCGTGACGCCCTTCCTTTCCTTCATCCGTGATCTGAACGGAAAACTTGATCAAGATGTGGATTTTTACTACACTGTCCGCCATCGCGAGGAAGCTGTTTTTGTCGATGAAATTGAAGAAGCCGGGAAGAAAAACCCGCGCTTGAAAACGTATATCCGTTTTTCAGCTGCCGATGGTTCATTGAATTTTGAAGATATCGTTAAGAACGCGGGAGGAAACATCCGCGCGCATCATGTGTATATGTGCGGTCCGCTGCCGATGGTGCAAGCCTTTGAAAAGAAATTCCTGGCCGTGGAAGTTCCCGCAGGCAATATTCATTTTGAGGAATTCAATTTCAGGTAAAAAATATTTTTGGTCAATAGCGTATTAACAGGAAAGAGAACAAATCCCTTCACAGATTTCACTGATGGGGCAGATCTGTTTTTATAAAAACCTGCCCCAGCTGCAGATAAACCCAGCTTAGAGACTGTTTCTTAAAGGCTTTTTACCACAGAGATCACGGAGAAAAACCTTTTAAACCTCTGTGGACTCCGTGCTCTCTGTGGTTAATGCTCTTTCCTCGTACAATATTCGAACTTAACAAACACTCTCTAAATCCCCACATCGTATCACCGCATTTTAATTTTGTGAGGCGGGACCTTTTAGGATGCAACCTCCCGCACGTGAGCCGGGGTTTTATCTATTTTATGCGATTGCCCCGCCGAGCGGGCTTGTTTGAAGGAATTGATTTGCGTGAAGGGTAATTTGTTTTTGTATCGAAAAGTTTGAGAAAAGCGGCAACCACCTTCGGGTCGAAATGCTTGTTACTTTGGTCGCGGATGTATTTAAGCGCCTTCTGTTTTGTCCACGCTTTGCGATAAGGACGATCAATCGTGACAGCATCCCAGACATCTATGACAGCAAATATGCGCGCCACCAATGGGATCTGTTCATTTTGCAATCCACGCGGATACCCAGTGCCATCCCATTTTTCATGATGACAATAGGGTATGTCCAATGATTGTTGCAAATATTTGATCGGTCGAAGCATTTCATAAGCGAATTGCGGATGGCGGCGCATCAAAACCCATTCTTCGTCTGTTAATTCCCCTTCTTTAAACAGGATGTAGTCTGGAACACCCATCTTGCCAATATCATGCAATAAAGCTCCGCGCTTGATGTGGAGTATTTCCTTTTTGTTAATACCCATTGCATTCGAAAGTGCGATGGTCATTTCTGTAACACGCAGGGTATGGCCTTCGGTTTCTTTATCGCGCAGATCCATGGCACGTGACCAGCCTTCAATGGTGGCATCATAGGCAATGATCAGATCAAGATTGGCGCGCTGCAAATTGTCAAATAGTTGTGTTTGATCCAGGGTAATGGCGGCTTGCCCGGCCAGGGTTTCAAGGAAATCCCGCCATTCGTTATTGCGAGGGAGTGAGGAACGCTGGAAAACCTCGAGTATGCCTTTTAGCTCGCCTTTGGCGACAAGCGGTACAGCGTAATATTCCAAAAAATTTTCGTCTTTCAAAAGAGAAGCGCGCGCGAAATTGGAGCTGGTTTCAGGCAGATTGGGTATGTGAATTGTGCGGCGTTCAAAAGCAGAGAGACCGGCAAAGCCTTCTCCGAGACGCAGGTGAGTTTTCTCGATGGCGTGTGTGTAAAATCCCTTCCCGGCTACATATTCCAATGTTTGCAGGTGGGGGTGAAACAATAGAATAGCTGCGGCATCCACGCCTAAATGTGCAATGGTTTGAGATATGACCGTATCAAGAATTGGACGAAGATCAAAGTAGGATGAGATCGCACGATCTATTGTATAGAGCGCCTGTAACTGATCGAGACGGCGTGTGGTTTGTTCGCGCAGGCGTGCCGAGTGGATGGCGCCTGCGGCTTGTGTGGCAAAGAGCGAGAGCAGGCGTTCATCGGCTTCAGTAAATTTTCGTTCAGAATCGCCGACCTCATCTGCAGTAAGCACGCCGATCAACTCACCCCCATAAAGCATGGGCACTTCAAGGACAGCCCGAATGGAAGCGCTGTCATAAACCTGGGCGCGCCCTTCCCAGGACGAATAATCGTCCACCCGGATTGGCTGACGAATTTGTGCTACACGACCTGCCACTCCCTCGTTTAGCTTTAGGCGTGTTCCTAAGGTAACGTAATACTGCGTGCCTACTGTTAATTCGAGTTCATCGCTCTCTGGAAGATAAAGATACATGCCGCTTGATGCGCAACCCAGCAGGTTTTTCGCATGTTCTACAATAACTTGTAACATGCTGCCCAGTTCGTTTTCAGTCGAGAGGGCTTTGCTTGTTTCATAAAGCGAGGCGAATTCCTGGGCGCGGCGTGTGGTCTCATCAAATAAACGGGCGTTTTCGATGACCGTTGTAAACTGCGAAGCCAGTGTTTCCAGTAGAACCCGGTGCCGCTCGCTATATGCATGCGGACTATGCGACTGTGCTGAAACCATGCCAATGGTGCGGTTATTTTTTTGCAGGGGTATGGCCAGAATGGAACGCATGGATTTGGGCCAGCCATATCGTATAGGCGGAACATTCGATTGCAGGTTATCGTGGATGAACAATGGTTCAGCATTGGAAATCACCCTTCCGCTTAATCCCTGTCCACGTGGAATACGCAGTGCCGGATAGCGACGACCTGTATCATAGAGATATACTGCATGATAGTCACCGCCATTTTCGTCATCCAGAACAATGGAAAAAACCTCACAAGGCATGATCTGAGCGATAGCAAAATGCAGGGTTGAATAGATCGTTTCGGGATCAAGGTGAACAGAAAGTAATGAGTGACTGGCCTGATTAAGAATTTCTTCCTCTGCCAGCCGCTGGTTCACGGCTTCTTCCGCCTGCTTGCGTTCGGTGTTATTGCGTACCACCGCCACCAGGATTGTTTTGCCGGCATAATTCGAAATGTGCTCACTTACTTCGACCGGGAATGTCGTACCATTTTTTCGGCGAAAAGTTGTGTAATAAACCGATCCAATCTTGTCATCTATTAAGGTTACTCTTTCGTGCCATTCTTCAATATTGTGCACATGTTCCGCAATATCAATTACGCCCAATTGGTGCAGTTCGTCCTGTGTATATCCGAGGTGTGCCAGGGCATTTTTATTGAAGTCAATGTAGCGGCTGGTTTGCATGTCAATGAAAAAAATAGCGTCATTTGATTCATCCATCAAATCCTTGAATTGCTGAAGTGTTTCCTCGGTTTGTTTTCGTTCAATGACCATTGCCACCTGAGTGGCTACAAACGACAAAAACTCCAGGTCTTTTTGGGTCAGGCGCAGTTTGTTGGTGTAGGTCTGAACTACCATAATGCCAAAGGTTTCGCTGCCGACGGTTAAGGGCACTCCGATCCAGCCTTCAATTGCCATCCCAGGCAATTCCACCTGTTTGCTATTTATCATTTCTTCGAATACTTGCGGGGTCGCAAGCAAGGGTTGGCGGGTGCGCAGGACATATTCAGGTAGGCCATTTCCGGGATGATCGGCCAGGGGAGCCTTGTAGTATTGATCTACAAAGTAGGGGAAACTGAGCATGTCGGTTTGTTCATCGTACATGGCAATATAGAAATTCTCGGCCGCCATGAACGTTTCAAGGATTCTGTGGATGGAAGTAAACAGATCATTAAGCGAAGCCGCGCTTTGAGCTGCATTTGCAATCTTGTAATGCGCGGCCTGCACCTCATCTGCTTGTTTGCGTTCAGTAATATCGCGCGCCACCCAAAGGGTGTTATCCTCATCAATAGGTGAAACGGATGACTCAAACCATACAACTTTATTACTAATCTCAATTTGATATTCTATATGGATGGTTTTGCGGGTGATTAATACACGCTGGATTGCATCCATGAAGGCTTTCGCGTTATCGCTCGTGAAGATATCCCATAACGATTTTCCGATCAATTCATCCGCTGGCATGTAGAGTAAGTCTGGGTTGGTGGGGGCGATCTTCCGATATATCCCTTCGCGGTCAATCACCAGTACTGCGTCATTCATCGAGGCGAATAGGGCGCGCAATTCGGCTTCAGAGGCGGCCAATGCGCTTTCGGCCAGTTTGCGTTCGGTGATATCCTGAATCGTTCCATGCATTCTTAAAAGGTTATTCTGAGCGTCAAATTCCAATGCGCCCAGACCAAGCACCCAACGTTCAGCTTGATCACTTTTTCTGACGATCCTATACTCTTTGTCAAAACGGATGCGCCGGCCGACTACTTCATTTGTAAAGTAGTCAGTCATTTGCTGGCGTTGATCAGGATGAATTAATTCGGTCCAGCCCTTTACTGTGCGGGAAAATGAGTCGTCAATTCCAAATAGTGTGTCGAGCACCGCGGAACTTTTCCATAAGCCTGTTGTGAAATCCAGCACATAACCGCCAATATTTGCGATATTTTGTGATTCTAGGAGTAAATTTTCGTTTTCATGCAGCGCAACTTCCGCCTGTTCGCGATCCAATATTTCAGCAAATGCCTGCCTCAGCCTTTTGTGCAGAGTGTCTTCATAAAGCCAGACCGTGAGCGCCATCATCCACCAAAATACAATTGCGCTTGGTCGCGGATCAGAATTGGGCGCGATCACAAGCTGTGTTCCGATCAGCAGGATCGAATTCAACGCCGCAAGAAGTGGCGCGCTCCACTTATCCACGAGCGCACCGGCAAACAACACCGCCAGGCCCATTAAGAGCCATACACTTGTTTCGGTTTCAAAAGCTTTGTTTGCCCCAACCTCTCCAACAATCGTCATGAAAAGGCCATAAAATCCAAAATTTACAGCGAGGGTAAAAACGATTCCGGCTATTTTTGTTCTTCCGGACAGATTTAGGAATCGAGTGATCAGGTAGCTGGGAAAGATGATCGCGATCAGGAAAATAAATTGGCTGCGCTGCTGTGGGAAAAAAGACATCGTTGCCAACGATATAATTCCAAGCAAGAGCCAGGCACGATTGATATAACGCAGGAATACCTTGCGGCGTTCCTGATCGGTTGTAATTTCCAATGGGTCAATCGGCGGATTTTTTTTCACCCGGGTCCTTAGATTTCTCTACCTTGATTTGTATTACAGGGCAGGGCGCGGTTGCGGCCGGCTTTCTTTGAAGAAAATATGGCTTCGTCGGCACGATGGAACAGGTGGTCTGCAGATTCATCCTGGGCTGGACCGATATGCTTCAGGTTCAGCGCTTGAGTTTCATCTCTTGCGTAACCATATTTTTTAATCAGCGCAGTCTTCACTTCCTGAATCGCCCATGTTTTCAAATCATACACAAACATGGAAATGGGATGACGCTCGAAGAAAAGGCCGCAGGCTCGTGCGTCTTCACTCGAATTTGTTTTTGATCCTGGATGCGTCTTGTGAATCATCGAATTTATCCTTTTGGATATTATATTGTTTCAGAAAAAATTACGGCTAATCTCTTAAAGAATAGCTTAAACTAAATTAATACCTTAATGATTCATCCGCACAGGAATTATTATATTACTCTTTTCGATTCCCCACCCGTTTTCAGTCCGCTCGAACTATAAACGAATATTTGTCTTCAAGTAGTCACGTAACTTGGCTGGCCTCATACCGCCCAGATCCACTTTCTTTGCATTGATCAATTTTGCAAAACGTGTCAACCCAAGCGCGAGCGCGTTTGCAAAAGCCTCGTTTTTCGGAGCATCGTCTTCCAGCCAAAAACCCAGGATGTGAAGAATGCCGCTCTTGCGGTCCAGTTTAGGGTCAAGGCGCGCCACCAAATCATCGCCATATAAAATGGGCAGTGTGTAATATCCCCAGCGGCGTTGATCGAGCGGCTTATAAACTTCCCACAAATATTCAAAATCAAAGACTTGTTTGGCGCGTCCGCGCGCGCTGACAATTTCCAGCGGCGCAAGCAGTGTCGCTTCCTCTTCAGTGGATGACCCGAGCGGCTTCCATGATTTTGGAATACGCCCGGCTTCCAAGTCGGACAAGTGGTGTTGGCTGCTGTTTAAATAAAGATATGCATCCTTTGAGCCTTCCACGTACACCCGCGAGACGATCCTTTGTTCGATGAGCCGCTCGATACGGGTTTTGCCTTCTTCGCGTGTCACATCCCGATGAATATAAGAAGCAAGGCTGGTGCGCCACGTGCTTTCACGCGCCAAACCCAGAAATGCGATGGATTTACAGCTGAAAAAATCCTCCGCCTCAGATTTGGTGACAGTGTAATCAAACTTATGCGGCAAAACCCGTTCACGCAGATCATAGATTCGATCAAAGCCCTTGCGGCTTGTGATCATCACTTCGCCGATCAACCATAAATAATATAGCGCAATGGATGCTTCTTTGCGGCCGCGATAACTCCAGGCTTTGACAGCCTCTCCGCTAAAATCGCGGTTGCCCAGGGGACCGCGTGCGCGTAATTCCTTTAACACAAATTTCAGCAGTTCGGCGGGAGGATGTTTGAATGATTCGTAATTCAACCCTTGCTCTTGACGATGCTTCATATGCAGGCGCCAATAGGGAAACTCATGCATGGGATACATGAACAGCCATCCGCCATAATCAAAAAAACCGCGTTTTTCATACGCAGCCTGATAAAGATGCCCGAGTTTAAAATCCAGCACACGGCCAGACAGGGCGATCTCCTGACTGCGCGCGGCGATATTTAATGGGTCTAGCTGCAAGCCCTGCATTTGATGAATAGCCTGGGTAGTGCCGCTTAACCCTTTGAAACGGCGGCCGGGCCAAAGTCCCTGCTGACCGAGCAGGAAACGGCGGTAGGTAAGTTTTGAAATCGTTATCATGGCAGGGGGTTGAAAGTTGAAAGTTGAAAGTTGAAGGACTGTAAATGGGATAAAAAACCGAGGGGTTAAATCCTCGGTCAGTTGTCTATTGTCATTTGTCTATCGTCTCGTCAATCATCACCCAGCGATGCGATTGCACGCAACAAACCAAAGACCAATACACCCAGTTTGAGTCCTTCGCCGCCGGTAATGGCGGTTTCCCTCTCGTTTTTCGCTGCGCGGCGGGTGAGAAGCACGGCCGCAATAAGACCTGTGACCGCGCCGATCAACGCGCCAAATAAGATGGTTCTGCTTTTGTTCATGGGTTGCCTATCCTTATCAGGAATGCTTTTATGTTTTCTATAAATCCACCTAATGCAATTATGGGTTTCATAGCCATGTTTGCTGTGCGAACAATATAACCACGCGCCTTGAAAACATAATCCTGCGCGATACCGGTATAGCGCGGCAATGCGCCCAGTGCGCGAGCCATTAAATAGATGAGTCCGATCAGGATGACAAGCGATACCAACCCAATCAGTAAAATTGGAATCATGATCCAAATCGTGGAAATGGCGGCCCAGCGGCTCACATCGCCATTTGATTTGAAAGTGGTCATGCTTATCAGCACGATCATGCCGATCAGAATGATTGCGCCCAACACCACCGGCAAGATGATCTGTGTATTGCGTTGTTTGCGGTGCAGTTGATAGGAATAATGCGCGGGCGGCGCACTCAGCCTGTCGAAATTATGAGGATGTTTGGATTTCATTCTTTATATTTTAGCATACATCTTTTCCCACATGCGGCGATTTGCAAGAAGGGCAGCGCTCAAAGTATGTATACTGGGCACGGTTATTAATTGCGGTTTTCCTTTATATCGCAAAGTCGCTAAGGCGCAAAGATATAATGGTTTTCCCTTCGCGCCATTGCGACTTTGCGATAATAATTTAGTTTGGAAAAAGCGCAATTTGTTCCCGCTTTCAGTTTTGGTTGAATATTTTTGGCAAGCCCGTTAGATTAACCACTCCTGTGCTTCGCAGGAAGTATAAAGCTTAGCAAAAACTTAAGTACCTCTTCACAAAATGACTGGAAAGGCTATAATTCCGCTTATGGCTACTAAAAAATCCGCCCCAATTATTGATACTGAAGAAGCGAACCAATCGGTTAATGAAGAAACCATCACCTTCAAACTGAGTCACTTTTACTCGATCCTGGTTGTGCTGGCATTCGCGGTTGGCATACTCGTTGGCTATGTTGTCTGGGGACGCGGCACAACCGTCACAGCCGCAACACAGCAGCCCGCAGGTGTAGTTGTGGAAGCTCCGCAGCCGACTCAATCCCCATATACTCGCTATGATGTTCCCACCGAGGGCTACCCGAGCCTCGGCCCTGAGGATGCAAAAATTGTCGTTGTTGAGTTCAGTGATTTCCAATGCCCGTTCTGCCGCCGCTTCCACGACGATACCTACCAGGCTCTGCTGGATGCCTACCCCGGCCAGATCCGCTTTGTATACCGCAATTTGCCGCTGACATCCATTCATCCTAGTGCGATGCCGGCCGCAGTGGCTTCATTATGCGCCAATGACCAGAACGCCTACTGGGAGTTTCACGAAAAATTGTTTAGTACTGAAACATTGGATGAAGCGACCTACATCCGTTATGCCGCCGACCTGGGCTTGAATGTGGATACTTTTAGCGCGTGCCTTTCCAGCGGAAGCCATGACGCATTTATTCAGGCAGATATGGATTTTGCGCTTGCGCTTGGGGTGCAGTCCACGCCGACCTTCTTCGTCAATGGACTTGCGATCATAGGCGCGCAGCCGCTCGTAAATTTCACGCAGCTCATCGATAAGGAACTGGCTGGAGAAATTCCGCAGTAATTTGCCTCCTGATCTTTCAAAAGGATACAGGGTTCACAGGTTAAAATATCTGTGAACCCTGTTTTTATTTGGTATGATGGCCTTTGTGTAATCCATCCTAAAATTCCGCCTGTGAGAGGGACGTATGAAAAAATTTGTAGCCATTGCTGGGAACATCGGGGTGGGGAAATCCACACTTGTCAAAATGCTGTGTGATCAAATGGATTGGGATCCATTCTATGAACCTGTGACAGAGAATCCATACCTTGCGGACTTTTATCAGAACATGTCTGCCTGGGCGTTTCATTCCCAGATCTTTTTTCTGACGCATCGCCTGCGTTCACATTTAAATCTCGCGCAGCATCCAAACTCGGTCATACAGGACCGCAGTGTCTATGAAGATGCTGAGATCTTCGCGCAGAACCTGTATGACCAGGGCAACATTCAAGACCGTGATTTTCAAACCTATCGTGAGTTGTACGAAACCGCGGTGCAGTTCCTGCCTCCGCCCGACCTTGTTATTTATCTGCGCGCATCCGTCCCCACGCTTATAAATCGCATCAATTCACGCGGACGTGATTACGAGCGCACGATTACGCCTGAATATTTGCAGAATCTCAACGACCTTTACGAATCGTGGATCGAAAATTTCACTCTTTGCCCCGTGCTGGCTGTCCCTGCCGATGATCTGGATTACGTGGCACACCCTGGACATTTACGGCTGATCGTCGCAAAAATGGAAGATAAGTTAACAGGAAAAGAAGAAGTGGTTTTCGAACCCGATGAAGTTGCGCGCGCCGCAGAAGATTGAATACCATTTACCATTCTCCTTTGCACCCTGCCGGCTGAGCGCAGTTTTCGCACCCTATTAATCGGAGCGGTGTTACTTTATTTAAGTTGGCAATTCGGCCGGCGTATATTCAACATATGGAGAGTGTGAAATGTCGATGGATTCAATTAGTCTCTTGATTACGGCCTTGTTCTTCCTTTGGTATGGCTTGAAGGCCTTTGTGCCCGCGCTCAATACCGACATGTTTAGAAAAGTTGGCGCCGTATTGGCGATTTTGGTTGGTATCAAGGCATTGGCCGGCGCATTTGGAATGTAGGCTAAATCTATAAATGACACAACCTCCCAGACGGGAGGTTGTGTCATTTAATCGCTGAAAATTTCGCTGGTCATTTCGGGATTTGGAATTCCCATTTTAAATATGACATCCTCTTTGCCGCGCTTTGCGAAAGCTACGAAATTGAATGAAAGAATTGAAACAGGCCGAATATCCGTCAGCCCCCAGAATTAAATTTATCAGTTTTAACCCGCGTTGGATGTTAAGTTAAGATGGAAATAACTTATCGAACACTTCCGGACAATACTTCTGTACCATCTCGGAGGAGATGCCGTTCTCTTTGCAGATCTCGGCGTAGAAATCCACACTGGGGCGGCGGATTCTTTTTTGGGTGTCGAGGTCGAGTCCCCATAAGCCGAAGCGCTGGGTCCAGCCGCGCTCCCATTCGAAATTATCGACCATTGACCAGTGGAAGTAGCCTTTGACCGGCCAGTTGAAGTTGACCGCGCGCCACATTTGATGAATATGCTGCGCGATATAACGCGGGCGCATGTGGTCGTCGGAATCTTCCACGCCGTTCTCGGTGATGATGATCGGCAAATGTGGATAGGCGCGTTCCGCCCACTTGATCGAGTTGAACAAGCCTTCGGGGATATTTGCGATGAAATTTGTGTCGCTCATGTCCGCGCCTTTGGGGAAGCCGCTGTTTGAGAATAACTCGCCAGGCTGCAAGAGATCAAACCAGACTGTGTCTACAGAATAATAATTTAGCCCTAGATAATCCTGTGTGCCTTTGGCTTCGGGAATATTTTGATTGCCGATGGGAGATTTCATTACGCCTGTTGAGATCGCGGAGGGGAATCCCATGTTAAGTCCGTTGTAGCGGATGTTGCGCATGAGTTTATCCAACGGAGACCATTTGATACGCGGCACCATCGGGCGATAATGCAAAGCATAGCCAACACGCGATTCAGGCTGCAGTTCGTGAATGGCGCGATAGGCGGCGGCGTGCGCGCGGAGCATGTTGCCCAGCACCCGCATGGATAATTTGAGATCGTTCTTTCCGGGCGGGAACGCCGCGCCGCTGACGTATCCGTTTATTGCGTACACGTTCGGTTCGTTGATCGTGCACCAGAGCGTGACATATTCCTTCAACGCGTCTACAACTTTACGCGTGAACTTTTCGAACAACTTTATGATCTCGTCATTCTCCCAGCCGCCGCGTTCAGTGACCCACAACGGGTCGGTGAAATGATGCAGTGTCACCAGCGCGCTCATGTTGCGTTCTTTGAGTCCGCGCAGCATGGCGCGATATTTTTCGAGGGCTTCCTCGTCCCATGTATCGGGTGTGGGTTGGATGCGGCTCCACTCGACAGAAAAGCGGTGCGCGTTCTGTCCTGTTTCGGCGGCGCGGTCGAAGTCCTCCCGCCAGCGGCCGCCCCACCAATCGGCGGCCAGACCAGACGTCCCGTCCGTATGCCCGTCCTGTTCCCACTTCCACCAATTGTTATTGGTGTTGTTCCCCTCCACTTGATGCGAGGACGTTGCTGTTCCCCACAAAAATCCTTTTGGAAAATGATAGGTTGCGTTTGGCATAAGTTCTCCGTTTATCGTAGGGGCGACCCGTCTTGATGATTTAGTACCGAGTCGATCTTGAAGGGTCGCCCCTACATGCGATTCAAATACGCGAGATACAAAGCCACAGACCCAGCGACTGCGGCGTTGAGCGATTCGATCCTGCCTTTCATGGGCAGTTTCAAAACGACATCGCATTTCTTGCGGACGAGATCATGCAGGCCTTCGCCTTCGGAGCCGACGACTAATCCGAGTGCGCCTTTCAGATGACGTGAATCCGAGACCATTTCCGCCCCGGCCTGGTCCAGTCCGACGATCCAGATATTCTCCCCTTTGAGCGCGTCGATTGTCTGCGAGAGATTCGCCTGCGCGATCAGCATGTGCTCGCTCGCGCCCGATGACGCGTTGACCACAGCCGGCGTCACATCCACTGTGCGCGCGGACGGAATGACCACGCCATGCACGCCAAGCGCCTCTGCCGTGCGGATGAGCGTGCCGAAGTTTTGCGGGTCTTGCAGGGAATCAAGCAGGAGAATGAATGGCAGTTCGCTTTTGGCATGTTTAAGGATCTCGAGCACGTCCGAGTACGGGTATCCGCTGACCTCGGCCACAATGCCCTGATTGTTCTGATGTACCTTGTCTAATTTGGGACGCGCCACACGGTTGACTTTGATCTTCTGCTCTCTCGCAAGTTGGAGAATCTGTTCGATCTTGCCTTTGTCTTGCACGCCTTCGGCAATCTCAATG